>JAWWAT010000325.1:0-4438 GCA_033721635.1 Marinobacter sp.
CGACCCCTGTATTTTCACTCAGAAATACGATGAGTTTCCGGAGATTGCGTGCCGAAACAGTCGCGCTCTCCAGATCGGAAAAATAGGCGAGCCTCTTGGCTGTCGTGGGCCAACTGTAAGCGATGAATACACCCTGGTAGCCCAGGAAATGCCAGAGTTCCGATGAAACCAGCGCGGAATTCTCAAAGTCGACTTTGTAGCCATGGACGTAGATGAAAATATCCTTACTCTTCGAGCGGGCGAGGCGACGCTCGATTTCTGCAGCAAAACGCGCTCCGGGCTCGGCACTCCTCTCAACACCCTCGTCAAACGGCCTGACTGTCTGGGCCAGCGGCCCGAATTCCTCGACTGATGCAACCTGAAGGGGGTATTCGTCCGTGCGATTCTTCAGCAGTGAAATACGCCGGGCTTCATCCCAGGTTATCGACTCGTCGTGGCCGACATTGACCTGCGCGACACCCAGGCGCAACGCATGCCCACGTCTATTGGTGTAATGCTCGTATCGGCTGTCGCCCTCCTCCGCCGGAGATCGGTCGGTGGCATAAAGTATTTCAGGCTGGGCGCCATGGCCGATCACGTCGGCATCGAGAAAAGGGTCGATACTGCCGTCCTGGTAAACACCCGGTGCCGGCATGAGCTCCAGAGTATGAGTCCGGCCACCCGTTGCGCAGCCGGTGAGCGCGATTACCAAAGCAACCGTCACGCAAAAGCTCAATTCCTTTAACAGCCCGGGCAGTACCCGCATTACTCTTCGCATCGTTTTCTTACCCGCAAGTCTCGGCGTATTGGCGCTCTCTTATGACGCGCGTTCGATCGTCATAGGGCGATCCTATGCGGCAGACTGAACATGAAACTCAGGCCCCCTATGAAGAGCACCACGCCCATCAGCAAGATGGTGAGGCGAAGCTTCCTTCCCCTCACTTTCGTACCCACGCCAGCACAAAACAACACAGATGCCATGACGACAGCAACCAACACGAAATTATCGCCAATCCGGTTGGCTTCGGCCGCCCTGGCAGACAAGGTGTCTGCCTCCGCATTGAGCCTTTCTGCTTTGAGCATGGCCTCGGGCCGGTAAACCGAAAGATCAAAGGGCGTTCCCGGGGGAATCTCGCCCTCCGGTACCAGCGCAACCCAGGCATCGAATGCGGGAACAAACTCCTTGCGAAAGCGATCTCTCAGAAACGTGGCTCCCTTTTCGTCACCGGCCTGAAGATGTTCCAGAAAGGTGATCCAGGCTATGGCGTCGAGCTGGACCTGAGTTGTGTAGATGACGTTTTGTTGGGTTGCCTCAATCCGCTTGGCAGAAGCCGTCGTCACCGTAATGGATTGCTCGCCACTCCACCGGGTCGACTGATAGGCCGACCACGCGGCCACGATCGTCGCCAGCGAAAGCAGGACCGTAGCTGCCAGCTCTATCCAGTCACTGCGGTCAAAATGCTTTTGAGCGACCATGTCCCAACTCCTCCCCCATGGCAAGATCGGATCGGACGGCGGCCTACGAGAACCTTCAGGCCGAGAGGACGAACTGGAACCACGATCATTGGGCATTGCAGCATCCGGAATAGGTGAACTTGCATGGGCTCTTCAACAAGCGATGCTCCAATTAAATGATAGGGCAACCCCTCGTAACGTCAATCGCTCTGGTGGATTGGAGAATGCGGCTGCGCAACGTATAACCCGGAGCTGAACAGGCCGCTGCCAGGACAACGCGCCGCAGGGCCTACCATGGCAGAGCTACAACGGGCGAAACGGTGAAACGGACCTGGTAATCTGGCCCGAAATCATCCGGCGATGCCAGGTAATGCCAGTATTGGACGCCGAACTTCCAGGGGCGTCCACCAAGGAGCATTGTACGGGAGACGCCTATGCCCAGCGGGAAAGTGAGCCTGTTGTCACTGTTGCGCGCCTCATGGTTATAGGAAAACGTTGGACTACCGTTGATCTGCCAGCCATCCTCAAGGTTGTACGCGTAGAAATACTGGCCGCCAGTGATACTGGTGTCGTAGTCATCCTCTCCGGCAATATCCCACTGGTGTGTCAGCAATACGCCGGCCACCCCCCAGGGCCGAACCATGGCAATGGCAACCTCAGGCCCGAGCAACCACTGGTCCAGACCCACGTTGTCGTCGGTGGCGGTCGGTAAAGTGCCAACCACGCCACCAATGGCCACGATGCCGCCCGCAAGAGTCTTGCCCAGCCCGAGATCAAAACTGATGTCGCCCAGCTCCCATGTGGCATCGTCGTACTCACCGATACCCGTCGGAATGTCCTGCTTGATAACCAAGGGTACCGCCGGACGCATAAAGACGTTTCTGGTTTCATCGATCGGATAAGGTAGCGAAGGCTGAAACAGCAAGCGTGCTGCATCGCGACTACCCGCGCCCGGCAGATCACCGTCGAAGCTGGTGTAGTCGATATTGAAATTCAACGTGCCCATGGCGGTGTTGGGATTGGAGAGTTCAGCCGCGATTTCAGACGCCGAGGGCCTGGCCAACCCGCCCGGATTTGACTCGCTTTCACTGGTCAGTTTATCGCCGGCCAAACGGAAACGGGTAAATTCACCGGTACTAACATTGCGTACGCGATAGTGCCCGGGAGCAGCCAGATCTTGTTCAAACGTGAAACAATTGGTGTGCTTGTCGCTGGAGGTATAGCAGACGCGGTCCTCCCCTTCCACGCGCCAGGTGCGCTCAAATACCTCACCCCAGGCCTCGATGCGCGCGCTGCCATCAGCCGCGTAGCGGCCTATCGCGGTGCGGCCTGGTTCCACTTCAATTTCTGCAGTGGCGCCACTGATCAGATCAGTCAATGCCTCACGTCCGGTCACCGCCGACCAATCCTCCGCCTGCAGGGGCAAGGCGATCATTGTGAGCAGGCCAAGGCAGGCCCAGCGTTGCACTGAAAAACCACCCGAGATGATCAGGCCTGCTCCGGTCGAGCCACCGCAATAGACCCCGTTGCTACTTTTTAACGACAGTTTCATGACCACTCTCCAGTAGCCCACGTTAGCCGAATGCTGACGATTCATGCGTTAAGGGACAGACTTTCCGCCATCGGCTTCAACTATAGTTGAAGAAGACAACTACCACCGGTCATTTTGCGCCACCCAACCCTCTCAGACAGCGCAATGCCTTTATTGTTGACCTGGGTCAGGAAATACCCCCAAGCAACAACACAACCTGCTGTTCAAAAAGAGATGGGTATATCGCAGGCTTTAGCAGGAGCGTCAGGACGACGTGGAGGTGAGCAGACTGGTTATCAGGGCCCTGAGACGGTTTGGTTTTACCGGCTTGTTCAGGATTGGCAGGTACTGGGCGCGCAGTATCTTGCGGGTGTCGTCGCTGCGATCTGCGGTGATGATGGCGGCAGGAATATCCTTGCCAAGGAAGCGGCGAACACCGTGAACAGCATCGTAGCCGGTTCGCTCATTGTTCAGGTGGTAGTCCGCTAGAATAATGGCCGGTATCTGACCGGTTTGATCCAGAGTCTCCACAGCCTCTGCCTTGCTGGCGGCTGTAAGCACTTCACAGCCCCAACGCTCCAGCAGCAACTGCATGCTTTCCAGAACCGCCGGCTCGTTATCAATCACCAGCACCGATACCCCGTCAAACCCATCAGCGAAATTCTGGAGCGAATCTGCGCGGGCCAGATCCGGTCTGGCCTGGGCGGGTTCGAGTGGCAGGGTCAGCACGAATCGGGATCCACGACCCGGCCGTGAGGACACATCAATGTCGTACCCCAACACCCGGACCATCCGTTCCACGATGGCCAGCCCCAGGCCCACGCCCTGCCGCCCACCAGTGCCCTGGGGCAACAACTGGTGGAACTCGGTGAAAATGTCCCTGAGCTTGTCTTCCTCGATTCCGACACCGGTGTCCCAGACTTCAATTCTCAGACGGTCGCCCCGAGACCTCAAAGCCATGACAACCCCACCCTTGCGGGTGTAGCGGAACGCATTGCTGAGCAGATTACGGAGGATACGGGTCAGCATGCGCTGATCCGTCCGTACCGTCGCAGGTATCGTCCGGACCCGAAAGCCCAGGCCGGAATTGCTGGCAACGGCCTCGAACTCCTCCCCGAGGGATCTGGCCAGGGCGGCCACATCGGTATACACCAGGTCCGGCTTCATTGCCTGTTGGTCAAGCTTGGAGATATCGAGCAGGTCTGCAAGCAGGTCCTCGGCGCCCTCCAGAGCCCGATGCACCTGGTGCACCATGCGGGTTTCCTGCTCGGGCAGCGTGCTGTCCTGCAGCGCGGAGATCATCAGCCGGGCAGCGTTCAATGGCTGGAGTAGATCGTGACTGGCTGCGGCCAGATACTTGTCCTTGCTGCGGTTGGCCTCTTTGGCGGCCTCCATGGCAACAAAAAGCTCGCGCTCAACCTTCTCGCGCTCCTCAATCTGGTAGCGCAGGCCCACGTTGGCATTTTGCAGCTC
>JAWWAT010000326.1:0-4421 GCA_033721635.1 Marinobacter sp.
GACTCTCGGCGACTTTTTCGAGGAGTCGGGCGAGCAGGGCTTAATGGCCACCCTGCGCGACCGGATGATGTGGGGCGACATGCGCATGATGAAGGCGGATATCGAGGACGTGCAGGGCTTTACTGGCCTGATTAACGGCAAGGGGCCAGAGCAGAACTGGACCGGGTTGTTCGAACCGGGAGAGCGCATCCGCCTCAGGTTTATCAACTCTTCCGCCATGACCTACTTCGATGTGCGCATTCCCGGGCTGGAAATGACGGTGGTGCAGGCGGACGGCAACAACGTGCAGCCGGTCAACGTGGACGAATTCCGGATTGGCGTGGCTGAAACCTACGATGTCATCGTGCGCATAAAGGATCGCAAGGCCTACACCATTTTCGCCGAGTCCATGGGACGCTCCGGCTATGCCCGCGGCACCCTGGCGCCAGAACCTGGCATGACGGCGGAAGTGCCGGAACTCCGCGAGGCACCGCTACTGACCATGGCCGACATGGGTGGCCACATGGATCATGGCGGCATGGATCACGGTACTATGGATCAAGGTGAAATGGATCAGGGTGAAGTGGACCATAGCAGCATGGATCACAGCGCCATGGGCCATGGCTCAATGCCTGGCGGCGAGAGCGCGTCCATGCCGATGGATCCGTTCTATGCCAGCGGCAGCGGGCTGGTGCCAACCGCCAGCAACGGTGGCAAGTTTCTGTCCTATGCCGACCTGAAAGCCCAGAAACCACTCTACGAAGACCGGGAACCCACCCGCGAGATCGAGCTTCGCCTCACCGGCAACATGGAGCGCTACGAGTGGAGCATCAACGGCATCAAGTATCAGGACGCAGACCCGGTTGTGCTGCAGTACGGCGAGCGGGTTCGTTTCAAGTTCGTGAACGAGACCATGATGACCCACCCTATGCACCTGCATGGCATGTGGTCGATCCTGGACGTGGGGGCCGGCGAATGGAACCCGGTCAAACACGTGATCAGCGTGGCCCCGGCCACCACGGTTTACATGGAGACCGAGGTGGATGCGCCGGGCGAGTGGGCCTTCCATTGCCATCTGTCCTACCACGCCGCTTCCGGCATGTTCCGCAAGATTGTGGTCGAGGGTGGTCCGGACAGCAGCGTCGCCGACGCTTCTGAGGCGCAGGGAGGTGACTCATGAGTCGTCTGAACACCGGCTTGTGTGCCCTGGCGCTGGCCCTCGCCGCAAGCTCTGCACCAGCCCTGGCGCAGGAGGACCCGGCCAAGAAGAGCCAGACGGCCAAGACCTTCTGGGGTGTCTCGGCTGAGAAGTTCGAGTATCGCTACAGCGATGCCGACGAGGAGCTGGCGGTGATTGAAGGTGACGCCTTCTACGGCACCGACGAATTGAAATTCCGCTGGCTGTTCTCGGGCGAATGGGAAGAAGCCCACAATGCCTGGGAAACACTGGAAAACCAGTTTGTTGCCCAGAAGCCCATCGATGATTTCTGGGATGCCAAGGCCGGTATTCGTATCGACACCCCCGAGGGCCCGGACCGGGTCTATGGTGTGCTTGGGCTGACGGGACTGGCTCCCTACTGGTTCGAGATCGACTCCAATCTCTATGTGAGTGATGAGGGCGACGCTTCGGTGGACTTCGAGGCGGAGTACGAGCTTCTGGTGACCAATTACTGGATCCTGTCGGCCACCTTTGAGACCCTGCTCGCGTTTTCCGAGGACCGGGAGATCGGCGTGGGAACTGGCCTCAACAACACCGAGACCGGCCTCAGGCTCAGCTACGATCTGATCGACCGTGCTTTTTCGCCCTACGTGGGCGTTGTTCACGAACGCAAATATGGCAATACCGCGGATCTGGCGCGGGACAGTGGCGGCAGTACCGAAGATTGGTTTGCCGTCATCGGTGCCCGGATAGCTTTCTAGAGTTCCATCTTCCAGGCCCGGCCGTTCCCGTCCGGGCCTTTTCGCAGCCTTCGCTTATGCAGACCTTCGTGTAAGACGCTAGGCTGACGGTTATTTCATTTCAAATTCTTGCGGGACAGGAGCATAGCATTGAGTAACTTCCTGACTCTCTGGAGCGAAGCCGCAACAACGAGCCTGGGATTTTTCTGGATGGCCCTGTGGGCGTTTATTCTGGGTTACATCATCAGTAGTCTGATTCAGGTGCTGGTTACCCGCCAGAAAATGCAGCAGGCCATGGGCAAGGAGGGGCCCCGCAGTATCGCGCTGGGCACGTTTTTCGGGTTTATTTCCAGCTCGTGCAGCTTCTCGGCACTGGCTACCACCCGGGCGATTTTCAACAAGGGCGCCGGCCTGGCCCCGTCTCTGGCGTTTATGCTGGCATCGACCAACCTGGTGATTGAATTAGGCATCGTGATTGCCGTTTTTCTGGGCTGGCAATTTGTGGTCGGTGAGTATGTTGGCGGCATACTGCTGATTCTTGTGACCTGGCTGCTGATTCGTATCACCCGGCCTCGCCGGCTTGAGGCCCAGGCTCGTCGCAAAATGGATGACGGCGATGGCGACGACGGCAACTCTGGCAGGAGCTGGAAGGAAAAAATCTCCAGCATGGAAGGCTGGCAGTCGATTGCCCAGACCTACGTTATGGAATGGCAGATGGTCTGGAAAGATGTCCTCATCGGCTTCACCGTGGCCGGCATTATTTCCGCTATGGTGCCGCAGAGTTTCTTCGAAGCCCTGTTCATCGGGGCGGGTGGCGAGAATGCAGCCAACCCGGGCTTCCTGGCCGTGTTATCCCAGACCCTGGTCGGGCCTATAGCTGCCTTTTTCACCTTTATCGGTTCCATGGGCAACATTCCTCTTGCTGCGGTCCTGTTTGCCCAGGGCGTCAGTTTTGCCGGGGTGATGGCGTTCATTTTCTCGGATCTTGTGGTGCTGCCGGTCCTGAGAATCAACGCCTCATACTACGGCTGGAAGATGGCGCTATACATCCTTGCACTGATGCTAATCGGCATTGTGAGTGTGTCCTTGGTACTGCACTACAGCCTGGCCTTGTTGGGCATGCTGCCGGATTTCAGTGGCCAGACCTCAATGGGCGAGCGAGAATTTTTCCAATGGAATTACCAGGCTTTTCTGAACATCGCGTTCCTGGGCGCAACCGCAGTGCTCCTGTGGTTCTGGCGTCAGGCGCAGAAACAGCACTCTCACGACCATGGGCACGAACATCACCATCATGATCATGGAGGGTCCTCAATGACTGACAAGGTATTGCGTGTGCTCGTGGTGATCGCGCTGGTGTGGCTGGTTGGCGGGGTTATACTGACGCAGCTGTGACCAGCTGCTGCAGTCCACACTCGAGGAACTTTCAATGGCATGGCTCATTACCAAATATGCGATAACCGCTGCGTTGGTGGTCCTGATCTCTGAGGTCGCCAAGCGCAGTGACAAAGTGGGTGCATTGATTGCAGCCTTGCCCATGGTGACCTTGCTGGCGATGATCTGGCTTTATGTTGAGCAGCAACCAGCAGAAAAAATCAGTAACCACGCCTGGTATACCTTCTGGTATACGCTGCCCACCTTGCCGATGTTCATTATATTTCCCTTCCTCATGGCCAGATTCGGCTTTTGGCCGTCCCTGGGTATCGGCGCCATGGTAACAATTGTCTGCTTCGCCTCCCTGGCGGCTGTCACGAAAAAGTTCGGTATCTTCCTTCTGTGAAGCGGACCTGGAAGTTCACCGGTTGTCTGGATGACACAGATCAACCTGCGTGGAGTTAAACGGACCCCTGGGCGGTATTTTCAGCCTCAATTCAGTTTCATGGTCTTTACTGATGGTGATGCACAATGTTGCAGCCTATAAGGAGGATCTCATGAACAAATTAAGCCGTTTCTTTACGTGTTCCGTTCTCGTCATTTTGCCTGCCTTTGCTTTTGCCCAGGGTAACTCGGGGCAAATGCCCCACGGCGGCATGATGAATCAGGAACAGGTGCAGCAGATGAATGAAAACATGGCACGCATGCAGGCCATGATGCAGGAAATGCAGAATGCCAACTCCAATGCTGAACGCCAGAAACTGCGCGAGCAACATATGGAATACATGCAGGAGCACATGCAGATGATGCGTGGCGGCATGATGGGCCCCGGAATGATGGGGCAGGGCATGATGGGCAATGGTCAGGGAATGATGGGTAGCGGCCAGGGTATGATGAACAACCAGGGCATGATGAACAACCAGGGCCAGGGCAAAAAGCAGTCTGGCAACGCCCAGGGCAATCGCTCTGGCGGTCCGGGTATGGACAACGAGCAGCGTCTTCAGATGATGGAGAACCGGATGAACCAGATGCAGATGATGATGGAGCAAATGCTGGAGCATCAGCGGCAAATGAGCCGCAATTGATGTGTTTGTCCTCTTAGTCGAACAGTGACAGTTGATCGGGCTGCTGCTTCGCTGGCACGCCGGGGCGTTTCTGGACAGGTCCCTTGC
>JAWWAT010000327.1:0-4401 GCA_033721635.1 Marinobacter sp.
CACCTGGAGTTACTCGATATAAAGGGTCTCGAGGCGGTGGCAGGTTTCGACGCTTTCTATCTGGAGCCATCTATCTGTGATCCTCATGAAAGACCCGGTCTCGGTTAAGGGCCTGCACAGCAAGACAGGAAGACGGGGCCGCGGATCCGGCTCCCCGAGTCGCGACTAAACCGGCATGATTTGCGCCGTTACAGCAAGCGCAAGGTCGCCGTGCCTGACCGAACTCTGACATGCCTCTTTACTGCCAATTAAAGCGTGAATGCCAGCCCGCCCCAGACAAAGCAAAAATTAAGCATCGGTGATCCCCATGAGCACGTGCTTGCCTGTTACCGCATGAAACGGGCCATTGGTAAGGAGAGGTTTAACCGACCACTGGGCTCAATCAACAGATCGGAGTATTTACAGCCCACGGGACAGGGTTCAGAGTTGTTTTTTTGGGTTCCTACATAATTACCATCACAGTAATTGTTTTCTATCATTCGTAATTGTTTAACCCTAGTGCCAACCCAGCTTTCGGCGGATCAACTACCCTCTCTGGCCATGCAACCCAAATTCGGCGGAGCCTTTATGAATCAGAAGACGCTTGCAGGCAGGGTTCTCTTTCGGTTCTTTCCCTTTCTGGGCTGGAAGCGGCCTGACAGGGACGTACTCCGCGCCGATGTGATTGCCGGCGTCAGTGTCGGGCTTGTGCTGATTCCCCAGGCCCTGGCCTACGCACAACTCGCCGGCATGCCACCGGCCACCGGCCTTTATGCGGCGATGCTGCCAGGCATTGTGGGCGCCTTGTTTGGGTCGTCTTCGTTGTTGGCGGTAGGCCCGGTGGCCCTGACCAGCCTGCTAACCTTCGCTGCCCTGCAACCACTGGCCGAGCCAGGCTCACCCGCCTGGGTTTCGATGGCGGTGTGGTTGGCGTTCTACTCCGGCCTGATGCAACTGGCCATGGGCTGCCTGCGGCTTGGAGGGCTGGCAAATCTGATCTCGAATGCCGTGATTCAGGGGTTCATCAACGCCGCTGCGTTGATCATCATCGTCTCGCAACTGCCTGCCCTTGTCGGCTTTGCCGGCGCACCCGGCGAACATTGGCTGGACCAGCTGGCCACGACCTGGCAAACCGATCCAACACGGCTGGTCACTACAGCAGGCTTTGGGTTGGGCTCACTCTCACTGCTTGCACTTGCGCGCAAACTGTCCGCTCGTTTTCCAGCGGTCATGCTGATCTGTCTTGCTGGCATCGCAGTCAGTCTGCTGATCGGCTTCGCAACCTCTGGCGGCTCCGTCATCGGGGCCATCGGAGGGGGCCTTCCGGATATCGCCCTGCCCTCAGCGCTGGATTACAAGACCCACCTGGCGCTTCTGGTGCCGGCGGCCATCATTGCACTCATCAGCTTTACCGAAGCCATGTCCAGTTGCCGGACCATGGCCCGGATGACGGGAGAGCCCTGGAACCGTAACCAGGAGCTGATCGGGCAGGGACTGGCGAAAGTGGCCAGCGGCCTCAGCGGCGCCTTCCCGGTGAGCGGTTCCTTTTCCCGCACCGCGTTGAATGCCTACAGCGGAGCCAGAACATCCTGGTCCACGATTACCGCTTCGATTGTGGTTCTGCTCTCATTGTTTGGCCTGACTGACTTGCTTTTTCACCTGCCTACAGCCGTTCTTGCAGCCATTATCATCGTTCCGGTAACCCGGCTGATCACCCCTCGCATCCTGCTCCGACTGTGTCGCGACAACCCGAAGGATGGCATCGTGGCACTGACCACTCTGGTGGTGACCCTGGCAACCGTGCCGGACCTCTACTGGGGCGTTCTGGCAGGTCTTGGCGCGTCGCTACTGGCCTTTTTCCACCACCACGCCATGCCCCGGATTATCGAATTGGGCGTGCATGAATCCGGCGCCCTGCGTGACCGTGAGCTTTATCAGTTGCCGCCAATTGCCGAGGGTGTGCTTGCGCTACGAATGGATGCATCACTGACCTATCTGACGGCACCGGTTCTGGAGCGGCAGATACGCAAGCGTGTGGAAAGCACACCCGATATCCGCATCCTGCTGTTATCGGCTACCTCACTGAACCATGTAGACGCTACCGGTATCGATACCCTTCGCGACATCTGGTTAATGCTGGATATCAAGGGCATCGACTTTTACGTCTCAGGGCCAAAACTGCCGCTGCGTCAGGCCCTGAGCCGCTCGGAACTGGCAGGCTTATTTGATGACGCTCATGTTTTCGCCACCGACGCGGCAGCGGTGGCGCAATTGACGTCAAAAAATGTAATCCCTGAGTAAAAAGATAATAGTGTTCTTGTCTTCACGGCATTGTCCAAAAATCAGAAATGCCGGTAGACCGGCTGCACCAGATCTTCCACGCAGCGACTTCAATCAGGCCGGCTCAAATCGCTCCTGCAACCATGCCTTGATCTGGTTAGACTCGTACAACCAACGCTCACTGCCATCCTCTTGCTGAATCTTCAGGCAGGGCACTTTGATGCGGCCGCCGCCAGTCTCCAACGCGGCACGATGCTCAGGGTCATGCTGGGCATCGCGGGTTTCAATGTTCAGGCCAAGTCGGGCGATTTCCTTTCTTACCTTGATACAGAACGGGCAGGCTTTGAACTGGTAGAGGGCGAGATTCTTGCTGGCCTCATCCGCGCGGCTCTGCTCTTCGTCAGTGCGGGTAACGCTTTCCGGCGTGCTGAATTTTTCACTGAGCAGCATGAAGGGCGTCAGTACCAGACGCAGGGTGCGGAAAAAATAACGAATAAAGACTCTCATGGGTAAGGTTCGAGCTCCTGGTTAAAGATGGGCTGAAGGATATCTGCTTTCAGGATTGATTTGCGTCCCGGTAAGTGGTGTACGAGGATATCATTTCAAAGGATGAAGTGTTCAGAGTAACGGGGGAGCCCCCCATTAGAGGGAGAATACGATGTCTGAGTCCGGCTCAAAGTCACTACGTAAACCCCTGCGATTCTGGGGCTGGGGCTATGCGGATGAGGATCTACACCCCGAAGAACACGCCATGATCGACACGGTCACTCAAATGTTCGTGCCTGAAGGCCTGGTGGAGATCGAGCCACCAACGGTTGAGGACTTCGAACTTCCAGCATCCCGGTTATCATCCATTCCCGAGCATCTCTCAGAGATCCTTTCCACCACGCCCTACGACCGCCTCGTGCACAGTTACGGAAAGTCCTACGCCGATATGGCCAGGATGCTGATGCGGGAAGTGCATAACCCGCCCGACGCCGTTGCCTTTCCCAAAACGGAAGACGACATCCGGCAACTGTTCACCTACGCTTCTGATCATGGCGTTGCACTTGTCCCGTTTGGCGGGGGCACCAGTGTCTGTGGCGGCGTAGAGCCCGATGTTGGCGATACCTACCGGGCGACAATCAGCGTCGATACGGAAAACCTGAACCAGATTCTGGAGATCGATCCGGTCAGTCGACGCGCGCGCATTCAGGCCGGTATCAAAGGCCCGGATCTTGAGCAACAACTGAAACAACATGGTTTAACGCTGCGTCATTACCCGCAGAGCTTTCCATTCGTAAGCCTCGGCGGAATGCTCGCCACACGGGCTGGCGGACACTTTGCAACCGTGTACACCCACATCGAAGACATGGTGGAAGCCACCAGGCTGATCACACCAAAAGGTATCATCGAGACCCGAGCCCTACCCGGCTCAGGCGCGGGCCCTTCGGCAGATCGCATGATCTGCGGCTCGGAGGGCACCCTTGGGATCATTACCGAGGCCACCATGCGTCTGCAGCACCGTCCACTATGGCGAGCCACCGCCTCGGTTCGGTTTGAAAGCTTTATGAAGGGCGTCGATGCGGTCCGACAGATTGCGCAATCAGGCCTGTTCCCGTCGAACTGCCGCCTGCTCGATGAAGCCGAAGTGATGATCAACCGGATTGCTGACAAACCCTGTGCCATTCTGGTTCTTGGCTTTGAATCCGCAGATCACCCGCAAGACCAGAAAATCGAGCGGGCCGTCGCCATAGCCGAAGAACATGGCGGCGCCTTGCAGAAGGAAGGTATCACCTATAACTCGGATCATTCCCAAAAAGAGTCCAGCGAAGCCGAATCCTGGAGGAATGCCTTTATTCGCATGCCCTATTGGCGCAATCGGTTAACCGCCATGGGCATGATTGCCGACACCTTCGAAACCGCGATCACCTGGGACAAGTTCCCGAGCCTCTACAAGGCAGTCAAATCAAAGATGGAGTCCGCGCTTCGCGAGATCACGCAACGGCCCTTTTCGTTCTCCTGCCGGTTTACCCATGTTTACCCGGACGGTCCGGCACCCTATTTCACGTTTTACTGCGTGGGCGACACCACCGGTGACTTGGGCAAAGCGTTGGAAAAGTGGAAACGGCTCAAGCGCATTTCCATGGAAGTGCTGGCCGA
>JAWWAT010000328.1:0-4387 GCA_033721635.1 Marinobacter sp.
CAGCAACTGATCAAGGTTATTCACGATCTCTCCATGCATCCATCGCTGATGGGGCACCTGATTTTGCTGGAGGACTACGACCAGGCCATGGCCCGCCGTCTGCTCAGTGGTGTGGATATCTGGCTCAATACGCCGGAATACCCGAAGGAAGCCAGCGGCACCTCGGGTGAAAAAGCGGCGCTGAATGGCGCTCTCAATCTCAGCGTCCTCGATGGCTGGTGGGGGGAAGGCTACGACGGAAAAAACGGTTGGGGCATTCCGCCCAGGGATACGGAGCTGGAGCCGGAATTCCGCAATGAGGAAGAAGCCCGCGACCTGATCGATTTGCTCGAATTCGAGGTGGTGCCGCTGTATTACGAACGAGCCTCCCAGGGTTTTTCCAAGGGCTGGGTCAAGCGCTCCAAGGCCTCCATGAAATCCATCACACCTCGATTCAATGCCCAGCGTATGGTTATGGATTACGTCAATAACTACTACCAACCGGCCTCAAATCAAGGGGCGCTTCTGATGGCCAGAGAAGGCTCGCTGGCTATTGAACTCGCGGACTGGAAAGGGCGAGTGAGACAGGCCTGGCCTGGCGTGGAGTTGCGGGTGGTTGGCTGCGTAAACAGCCGTTGCCCCCATGACGGCGCAGTAGAGGTCCGGGTGGAGGCGTTGCTCAATGGCCTGGCGGCCGATGATGTGCGGGTAGAGTGCCTGGTGAGCCCTGAATGCACGGGAAGCCATGAAAGCCCGGGGCCAGGAAGCTTCTTTCTGGAGAAAGAAAGTGAAGCCGAAGGGCGAACCGTGTTCGCCACCCAGGTACATCCTCCCTTCCCGGGCCTGCAGACCCTCCGGCTGCGGATGTATCCATATCACGAATCACTGACCCATCCGCTGGAAATGGGCGCCATGCTCTGGGTCTGACCCGGAGCATGGCAGTGCCTTAAAGCAGGTGCCGGCGAATGAACCGGCCGATATCCTGAATTTCTTCGAGGCACACGCTGTGTTCCATGGGGAAAGTCTGGTACGCCGGGTCATAACCCATTTCCTTCAGCGCCTCGACGCTCCGCACGCCCAGAGACTCCGGCACCATTGGGTCGAAGGTGCCGTGATACACGCTGATCGGCACATCGGCATTGGCCTCTGAACGCTGAACCGTGTCGGCAGTGGCAAAGTAGGTTGAAAGCGCCAGAATGCCGCCAAACCGCTCCGGATAGCTTAGCCCCAATTCATAGGCAACCGCCCCGCCCTGGGAGAAACCGGCGATAATAATCCGGTCCGCAGGCACGCCCTTTTCTTTCTCGCGCTCGACCAGTTTCGCTACAGCATCAGCGGATGCCCGCAGTTGTTCGGTATCCACCACGCGATCGATGTCCATGGCCTTGATGTCATACCACGCCGGCATGGTCATTCCGCCATTGATGGTCACTGGCAGATTGGGCGCGTGCGGGAAGATAAAACGCACCGCGGCGTCTTCCGGCAGGCCCAGCTCCGGCACCACTGGCTCGAAGTCATGACCGCTGGCCCCCAGGCCATGAAGCCAGATAACGGCGGCGGTCGGGTTTTCTCCGGTTTCAATCTCGATGTACTGAAGGTCCTGCACGGTTTACCTCTTGTCTGAAAAGTGTGTGCCGGCTTATTCGGACTGGCCGGATTTCTCGGCATTCGCCTCAAGCGCGGTGACCACCGGATTGGCATACATATCCAGTAGATAAGGCCGGATGGCCGGATCGCAGGCTTCCAGGCGTCGCTCCATCTCGGCTTCGGCCGCTTCCATTTCTGCCGGCGACCAGGTTTCGGCAGTGACCACCGAATCGCTGACGGTGTCCGGCGTATCGTGGGCCTGGGGATGAAGTCCGCGCTGATGGTAAGCCACCAGGTTTGAGGCATGCAGGTGATAGTTCGCATGCATTTCCCGGTCAATGCGGCCGGCCAGATCTTTCGGGTTGTCCGGTGAATCATGAATCGGGGCACCAAAATGCACATGCACGTGACCCTTGAACCCGGTCAGCCCTTTCATGATCTGCTCTGTGTCCTCGCCCTCACGCTTGATGTACTGACCGGTTCTGGCACGGGTTTCCAGTTCCTGAGCTTTGTCAGCATCACAGGGGTCGTATTCATAAGCAATAGATACCGGCACGATGTGCAACCGGTTCATGGCTTCGCCAAAACTTAGCCCGCTCTTTTTTCGGCTCATGTAGAACATCTTGATGATGGCCGGATCCGTGAAATCAAGGCCGTCCTTTGCCCTGCCCTCCCGTTGGGCAATCCAGATGCTGTGATTGGTATCAATACTGTGGTTGATGAAGCCGGAGAGCGTGATGTAGGCATCGCGCATCTCCCGCGGGCTGGTCATGCTACGACGCACCACAAAGCTCTTGTTGAGGCGCATCATCTCGGCAAACACCCGGTTCGCCAACAGGTTGTCGCCAATAGCAATCCGTGTGGTGTGAAAACCGTTCTGGAACAGCAGGTAGTTCACTACCATCGGATCGAACACAATGTCCCGATGGTTCGAAATAAACAGATAGGCGCCGTCCTTATCGAGGTTATCCAGACCGCTGGTGGTAACTCGTGTGGTGGTGCTATCAACAAGTTCACCCACGTAGCCCGAGAGCCCGGCCTGGAGATCATCAACACGGGTGTAGTGACCAAAATGACTGGCAAGCCAGCGCCGGGTAAACACACGCAACATGGCCGGCGCCCAGCGTGCCAGGGTCGGAGACTTGAAGCGACCGACCATATCCAGAAATTCCCGGTCGTTGACCAGTTGGTTTATAGCAGCGCCGGTTTCTTCGTCCGAATACGGACGGATGGCATCAAATTCCTGCATGGAAGCCCTGTTATTCTCAGTGTCTTTCAAAATATGGGGTGAAACAGTGGTTTAAAAACGCGGTATTGTAGCGTTTCTTCCACTACTTTGCCTCCATTCAGGGCACGGGTTTACTGGCCAATGGTCAGGGTTAATCTGGTATCATTGGCCACCGCGCCGACCCCGGCATTTCACCTTTCTAAATACAGCGGCTCCAGGCCAATGAACCGGTTACTCTATGTATCTTGATCAGGACTTCGAACAGCTTGCCACCGAGCGCCCCACCAACTCGGGACGTGATCCGGAAAAGGTGCTGCACGAAGTCTTCGGATACGAATCGTTCCGGCCACTGCAGGGTGACATCATCCGGGAAGTCTCGGAGGGACGGGACGCTCTGGTCCTGATGCCCACGGGCGGCGGTAAATCCCTCTGCTATCAGGTACCGGCACTGGTGCGCTCAGGTACGGCGATTGTGATTTCGCCACTGATTGCCCTGATGCAGGATCAGGTTGCCGCACTGAAAGAGCTCGGCGTGCGAGCTGCGTTCCTGAACTCCACCATGGATTTCGAGCAGGCCCGAGCCACCGAATATGCGCTGATGACCGGTGAGCTCGATCTGCTTTACTGTGCGCCGGAACGGCTGATACAGCCACGCACCATCGACCTGCT
Source organism: Marinobacter sp. (assembly GCA_033721635.1). GTDB lineage: Bacteria > Pseudomonadota > Gammaproteobacteria > Pseudomonadales > Oleiphilaceae > Marinobacter. Next base: position 3,464 of record JAWWAT010000328.1, read on the forward strand.
CCACGACGCTTCCATTTCGCTGTTTGCAATCGACGAGGCACACTGTGTGTCCCAGTGGGGCCACGACTTCCGGTCCGATTACCTTCAGCTCAGCATGCTCGCAGAGCAGTTTCCCGGCGTCCCCCGCATTGCGCTGACGGCAACGGCCGACGAGCGCACCCGCAAAGAAATCGCGGAACGGCTATCGCTGACTGAGGCAAGGCACTTCGTCAGTGGTTTTGATCGCCCGAACATTCAATATCGCATTGCGCCGAAAACAAACGCAAACAGCCAGTTACTGGACTTTATTAAAGCCGAGCATGACGGTGATTGCGGCATCGTGTATTGCCTGTCCCGCAACAAAGTGGACGCCACCGCGAAAACCCTGGCCCAGAAAGGCTATACCGCTCTGCCCTATCACGCAGGCCTGTCGTCAGAGCAACGCGCTCTTCACCAGGAACGTTTCCTGCGAGAAGACGGGGTGATTATCGTTGCCACCATCGCCTTCGGTATGGGTATTGATAAGCCCGACGTGCGCTTTGTAGCCCATCTGGACCTGCCCAAGAGTCTTGAAGCCTATTACCAGGAAACCGGCCGCGCAGGACGGGATGGCAAGCCGTCTACCGCCTGGATGGTGTATGGCCTGCAGGATGTGATCAAACTGCGGCAAATGTTGGAAAGCTCCCAGGGCAACGACCACTTCAAACGGGTGGAGCGCCAGAAGCTCGATGCCATGCTGGGTCTTTGCGAGGTGACCAGTTGCCGCCGTCAGGTTCTGCTGCGTTATTTCGGGGACAAGCTCGAGCAACCCTGCGGCAACTGCGACACCTGCCTGAACCCGCCGGAAACCTGGGATGGAACCGTGGCAGTGCAGAAAGCCCTGTCCTGTGTGTTCCGCACCGGCCAGCGTTTTGGTGTTACCTACCTGATTGATGTGCTTCGGGG
>JAWWAT010000329.1:0-4376 GCA_033721635.1 Marinobacter sp.
CCCGTTGGTAGGTAAAGGACATGGCGCCGGCGTACTGCCCACCCACGGCCTGATGCGCGGCTTCGTGGGCGCGAACTTCGCGGTCCCGTGCTTTCAGCTCGGTGAGTTGTTTCAGCTCTTGCTCGGACAGGCCCTGAGCGTTATCGGCATTTTTGCCATCAGGTTTCTGCTGGGGTTTTTCCCGTGGAGACTCGGCTTTTCCGGCCGCCTCGGTGAATCTGGATTCAGCAGAGGGCCTCTCGGGCTCCGCAGCTGCCGAACCCGTAGCCTGGACACGTGGCGAGACCTGGCCAGGAAAAGAGGCTCCGGGGGAAAACGGGGGAACAGGAGGAAGAGAGGAAAGCACGGACTCGGCGCTCTTTCAGCTATCAGGCCATGATATCCAGGAGTGTTCCCAGTGTTTCGTCCGCGGTTTTTACAACCTGTGCAGACGCTTCAACACTGCGCTCATAGAGTTTCAGATCCACAATGGGCTCGACCAGACTGCCCGCACCTTCTGCGGTTCCCTGGGGGCCATCGGTGCCAGCACGGGCAATCTTGCGGGCGGCGTTTTCCATGCCGACCATGCCATCCTGAATGCCCTGGATCCCAACTGTGAGTGTGTTACTGATCATAACCGCGCTGCCCGACGACCATTATTTGACTCAATTAAGCCACATATCTGGTCAATTTTCAAACAACCCATCAATATTCAAATAACCGGCCAGCATTTCCGGGCGCGACTGCTCCAGCCAGGGAAGAATACCGAGGCACGGCGCCGCCATATGGTTAACCAGGTAGTTCAGGGTGTCCTGTTCGCAACTCATGGGCTCTTCCTCTGTCCGGTTGGCAACCCACCCTGCCACTCTCAGACCGTCATTCCTGATAGCCTCTGCGGTCAGAAGGGCGTGGTTGATGCACCCCAGGCGCAGAGAGACCACCAGAATAACCGGCATGGCCAGTTGCCGAGGAAACTCCGAGTAGGTTTCCCGATCGTTGAGCGGGACCCGCCATCCGCCGGCACCCTCCACCAGCAGCAGGTCCGCCGGACGAATCTGCAAACCACGGCAGAACCCGACCAGGCGATCAGAGGTGATGTAACGTCCGGCCTGCTCCGCCGCCACATGGGGAGCAATAGCCGGCTCCAGCGCCACCGGGTTGATCAACTCATAAGCCAGCGGCTCCGTAATGGCGTTCTGTAACATCAGGGCATCTTCGTTGCGAAGGCCCTCTGGAGTCCGATCACAACCTGACGCAATGGGTTTCATCGCCAGGGTCCGCTTACCCATGGCCCGGGCGGCATGGAGGATGGCAGCGGAGACCAGGGTTTTCCCCACCCCCGTGTCGGTACCGGTTACAAAAAAAGAATGTTTAGCCATTAGTGCGTCCTGTCGCGGAGTCCTGTCGTTTCTGCCAGTAAACCCAGGCAGCTTCATAGCTTGCCATGATAGTTCCGTCCGGCTCCCTGGGATACTGCTTACACATTGCTCGCATCCGGCCGGGTGCCGTCACGGCTTTTCGCCGAGCCGCACCCCGGAAGCCTGCCCCAAGATGGCGAAGCTCACCTGCCAGGGCCATGGGCGACTCGTAAGGAAGCCTGATAGTGCGGGTTTCAATGGTGGCATCCGACAATTCGGCGTTCACTTTGGCCTGCAATCCGAGTTCAGTCTCAAACTGATTCACGTGCTGATGATCCGCATCTGCCAACTGCCAGGCGTTTTTCAGCTCACGAAGCGTACCATCAAGAAGCGTCGAGACCATGAGAGATCCACCGGGACGCAGAACACGCCGGCACTCCCGAAGCACCGCACGGGGATCATCACACCACTGAATCATGAGGTTACTGAAAACCAGGTCGACGCTGTCATCGGCTAACGGCAGTTGCTCGGCATCGGCTACAATCCAGTTGATTCCGTCAGGACCACGCTCACGAGCCTGCTCCAGCATACCCGCTGACAGGTCGACCCCCGTCACGGCTCCGGTGCGCCCCAGATCAGCAAATATGCGGGTAAACCAACCGGTGCCACAACCAAGGTCCAGCAGGTTACAACGAACCCGGCTGTCTTCTGTGGACTGGAGCTTTTGCAGCATGGTATTGCCCATGAATCGCTGCAGCCGGGAAGCGCTATCATAGGAACTGCTGGCGTTGCCAAAGCCCCGGGCAATGTCCGACTTCAGAGTGCGGGAAGCGCCCGCTGCCTCCGGTGCGAGGTTTACTACGCCCATGACAGTCCCCTTTGCTCGGCAAAAAACGTCTGCATTGCGCTCCAGCAATCAGCGGCCGAACATCCTCCCGGCCAGTGCGCCATGCCCGAAACCCTTGCATGAGTGCTTGAAGAGGAGACGGCAAGGTCATTTGCCCAGGGCCGAACCACAATATCGTTTTCACCCGATATATGAAGGGCGGGCGTGGCGAGCGAATACCACAAAGCCCTCTGGTCGCCGGTTTCCAGCCAGGCAAGACTCTTGCAGAGATGTTCGTGAGAAACCAGGGTGCCTTTCTCGAGCCAGGGCTTGAGTCTTTGCCGCTCCCCTTTCTCATTCGTAGCGCCGTTGATCATCAACAGCAAGAAATGCAACCAATACCGCTGGGGATCCCGCCGGATACCCAAGGAAAAAGCCCGGAAATCCCCGGCAGACATTCCATGGGGCCAGCTTTCATCGGCAACAAACTTTGGAAAACCGCCCAGTGTTACGGCGCAGGACACTGAACCAGTCTCCCGTGCGGCAGCCTCCATCACAACCTGACTACCCAGGGACCAGCCCATCCACACTGACGGCTCTGGATACAGTGACAACAGTTCATCCGTTACTTCCGAGAGAGAATCGCAACGGGCCAGCAAGTCATCATCCAGCGACACCGGCACCACTTCCCCGGGCCAGTAGCCGTAGAGTTCCGACAGCATCTCTGCACGAACACCCCAACCCGCAACCACCACCAGGCGCGGACAGACCTTGGCGCAGCTCATATCGCCATATCCGCCTTTTGAACCAGATGACGGCACTCAGAAAGCGCGCTCAACAGACAATCAAGATTCTCCTGGGAGTGAGCGGCACTGAATGTAACCCGCAAACGTGCCTCACCTACCGGAACCGTCGGCGGGCGAATCGCCGAGACCAGCAGACCTCGCTCCTCCAGTGCCTGACTCAGTGCCAGCGCGACGTGATTATCGCCAATCATGATCGGCTGGATCGGCGTGCGCGAGGGCATCAATTCATACCCCATGGCAGAGGCCTCACGACGGAACCGGGACACCAGCCCAATTACATGTTCACGACGCCCCTGATCCCGTTCAATAAGATCCAGGCTCGACATGGTCGCCCTGGCAAGCGCCGGCGGCATCGCCGTGGTGTAAATATAGGTTCGGGCTTTCTGGACCAGATAATCCATCAGCATAGACGGCCCCGCCACGAATGCACCGCTGGTGCCGACCGCCTTGCCCAGAGTTCCAATCAGCACCGGCACGTCTTCCTCAGACAAATCCAACTCCGCAACACTGCCACGGCCCTCCGGCCCCAGCACACCAATTCCGTGCGCATCATCAACAACCAGCAGCGCATCGTTGGCCCGACAGACCCGAGCCAACTCCGCCAACGGCGCAATATCACCGTCCATGCTGAACACGCCATCGGTTACCACCAGCTTGTGCCCAGACGTCTCCGCCAACATCGCCTCAAGCGCTGCCACATCACCATGGGCGTAACGCCGAACCCGGGCACGGCTGAGAATACAGCCGTCAATAATGGAGGCGTGATTCAGCCGATCCGAAAAAATCGTATCGCCCCGCCCGGCCAACGCCGAAATAACCCCCATATTGGCCATGTAGCCGGTGGAGAAAAACAACGCCGAACTGCGCCCGGTAAACGCCGCCAGACGAAGCTCCAACTGGTGATGGGCATCATGGTGGCCACAAATCAGATGAGAAGCCGCGCCCCCGAGGCCCGTCTCCGGAAGCGCATTACGCAGAGCCTCGATATTGGCAGGGTGATTGGCAAGACCAAGGTAATCGTTGCTGCAGAACGACAACAGAGGTTTGCCATCGGCAATCAGAGAAGGCCGCTGAGGACCGGCCACATGCCTGCGAGTCCGGTACAGACCGGCCTGTTTCCGCTCTTCAAGTTCAAGGGCAAAGTCCCGCACGAGCATCGCTCCAGGTTAACCGTTACGCTTTGAATTAGAGTCAGTGCCGTGAGGATACCCGAAGGTTCGGGCAGGCTGCGTGCAGGGCTCTGCGGGATTGTAGAGGGCCAAGGATGGCCCGAAACAAGCGCACATGGGTGAGGCCGAGCGCCGATGAAGCGAAGCTTCATGCGACAGCCGAACGACAGCAATCTGTGATTGCTGGCTGGACCCCGCAGGGGTATTTACGGGCGTTTTTTGGGCAAGAGAGCCCGCC
>JAWWAT010000330.1:0-4374 GCA_033721635.1 Marinobacter sp.
AACAGTGTGAGGGTTCGTTTTCGTTATGTATTTTCTCGCCGTCCTGAGTGGTACAGTCACCTGAGTTCGCCACTCGATTACCGTAGGGCACTCCTGGCCGGAAAAGCTACGACCGGAAGATGCAAGCCAGACCGCACAAAGAATCCGGGTAACGCTCCAACCCCTGCTCTGAAGTTCCAGGCACGACTCCTGTGCGCGGGGCGACTCCCAGAATCGGCAGGCAAATTGCCACAACGGGTTTTCCGGATCAGCATCCTCAGGTATCTTTCTCCCGCTACACGACATGGAGCACCAGACGGTTCCTTATTAAACGTTCCCTGATACCATTACGCTATGTTAACGATAACCGATCTCAGTTTACAACGGGGTGGCGTCTGGTTGCTAGAAGCCGTCAACCTGACCGTTCAGCCTGGCCAGAGGGTGGCGATAGTCGGTGCCAATGGCGCCGGAAAATCCAGTTTGTTCCAGTTATTGCTGGGGCAGTTGTCGCCGGAGCAGGGTAGTGTGTCGTTACCCGGTGGCTGCCGGATAGCCCATATGGCCCAGGAAGTCGCTGCTTCGTCCCGCAGTGCCAGGGATTTCGTGCTGGACGGTGATCACGACCTGCGGCGAATGGAAGCAGAGCTGGCGGCGGCGGAAGAGCGCGGGGATGACCACACCGTTGCCCGCATTCATGGCGAGCTGGATGTTCATGAGGCCTGGTCTGCGTCACGCCGGGCGGAAGCTTTGCTGCGTGGGCTCGGGTTTTCCGATACCGACGCCGAGCGGCCGGTATCGGCCTTTTCCGGCGGCTGGCGGATACGCCTTAACCTGGCCCAGGCACTGATGCGCCCGTCGGACCTGCTGCTACTGGATGAACCGACCAACCACCTTGATCTGGACGCTTGTCTATGGCTGGAAAACTGGCTGCGGCGTTACGAGGGCACGCTACTGTTCATCTCCCACGACCGGGACTTTATGGACCGTGTAGCGACACACCTTGTGCATTTTGATCAGCGCCGGCTGGAGCTGTATACGGGTAATTACTCAGCGTTTGAAACCCAGCGCAGCGAACGCCTTGCCCAACAGCAGGCCGGTTATGAGCGTCAGCAGGCCAAAATTGCCGAGATCCAGCGCTTCATTGACCGTTTCCGGGCTCAGGCCACGAAAGCCCGTCAGGCCCAGAGCCGCGTCAAGGCGCTTGAGCGGATGGAAAGAATTGCGCCTGCCCATGTGGACTCGCCATTCAGTTTCGAATTCCCGGTGGCCGACAAGGTGTCCAATCCGTTGCTGTCCATTCGCAACGGCGCAGCCGGCTACGGCGAAGCGGTCATCCTGGAGGGGATCAACGTCTCCCTGCTGCCCGGCAGTCGAGTTGGGCTGCTAGGGCCTAACGGCGCTGGTAAATCCACCCTGATGGATGCCCTGCGCGGTGAGAGCACGCTACTTCGGGGCGAGCGGACCACCGGGGAGCATCTTGCCATTGGTTATTTTGCCCAGCACCAGCTTGAATCCCTGGATCTGGATGCCAGTCCGTTCCTGCATCTGCAGCGGCTCTCTCCACGCGCATCGGAACAGAGCATCCGCAACTTCCTGGGCGGCTTCGACTTCCACGGCGATGGCGCCCTCAGTGCCATTCGTTCATTTTCCGGCGGCGAAAAGGCCCGGGTGGCTCTGGCGGTTATTGCCTGGCAAAAACCCAACCTGCTGTTGCTGGACGAGCCCACCAACCACCTGGATCTGGAAATGCGCCAGGCCCTGACCATGGCGCTGCAGAACTTTAACGGAGCGATTGTCGTGGTCTCCCACGATCGTCACCTGTTGCGTAACACCGTCGATGATTTCTGGCTGGTGAATGATGGGCGGGTAACCGAATACGATGGCGATCTGGAAGATTACGAGCGCTGGCTGGCAGACCGTCGCAAGGATGAAGCAGAGGCCCCCAGGCGCGAGAGCCGCAGCATTACTGCCGGTTCAGCAGCTACTGCAGACAGCGCCGGTGCCGGCGAAAACGCGGAAGATCGCAAGGCCCGCAAGCGGGCAGAAGCGGCTATTCGGCAGAAGCTCAGCCCCTATCGCAAGCAACAGACGGCGCTTGAAAAGGAGATGGACAGCTTGCAGTCCACCCTGATGACACTGGAACAGAATCTTTCGAACCCTGATCTCTATGCTGACCAGGGCAAACAGAAGCTGAAAGAACTGCTGGGACAGCAAGCCGCCGCCAAGAGCCGTCTTGCTGATGTGGAGGCAGAATGGCTCGAGGTCAGTGAAACCGTGGAGAACCTTGAGGCAGAGCTCGCGCTCTAGCTGTTTACCCTCAGAGTGAAATTCTGTCTGGCCAGGTAATCCCGTTCATTCTCAAGGTCAGCGAGAGTGAGGGGGCGGCCATCGAGCCAGCCGGACGGGAATTCCACCGCAAGACCATCCGCTGAAGGGTGCAGGCGTAACTCGGGGGGCTGCTCATGATTGCGCGGATGTTGTAGCAGTACAGCCAGCCGAACCACTACACACAGGTAGCGCAGGCGGGGAATGTCCTCCGGGTCCAGCCCCTCGAAAATGGTGGGCGAGAACTTGCGCCGATGGCCGCGAACCAGGGTTGCCAGGTCGCGCTGGAATTGCTGGCTGAAGCCGGGCAGATCGGAATAGCGAAGCAGGTAGGCGCCATGCTTGTGGTACTGGCTGTGGGAAATGGTCAGGCCGATTTCATGCAGCCGGCAGGCCCAACGCAGAACTTCCTCGTCTGCGGGAGTGTTGAGCGCCCAGGTATCGGCTACCTGCCGCCAGGCTGCAAGGGCAGTCTCCTCTACCGCATGGCCGTGTTCCTGGTCTACGTGGTAGCGCTCCTGCAGGGCCTGTATGGTCCGCTCCCGCACGTCCTCATGCTGAATCCGGCCGGCGATATCGTAAAGCAGGCCTTCGCGCAGGGCACCATCGGCGAAGGTCAGCTCCTTTATCTGGAGTGACTGGAAAGCCCCCATCAGAATGGCGAACCCTGCCGGGAAAATGCTCTGGCGGTCGGTTCGTACTCCCAGGTCGCCCAGCTTCTCCACCTTGCCCATATCCACCAGACGTTTTCTGAGCTCGGTCATGGCCTCAAGGGTAATCGTGCCGTCGGTAATCTTGAGGCTGGCCAGCACACTGGCAATGGCCTTGATGGAACCGGAGGATCCCACCGCGCTTTGCCAGCCCTTGTTGCGGAAATGCTGGCGGATATTGAGCAGCTCCTGCTCGGCGTGGGTGACGGCTTTGTCCATCTGCTTGCGGGTAACCTTGCCGTCCGGGAAATAACGGTTGCGGAACGATACACAACCCATGTGCAGGCTCTCCATATCCTGCGGCTCGAAGCGCTCACCGATGATGAACTCGGTGCTGCCGCCGCCGATATCAATCACCAGCCGCCGACCACTGTCGTCTGACAAGGTGTGGGACACCCCCAGATAGATCAGGCGGGCTTCTTCCCGACCGGCAATGATCTCCACCGGATAGCCCAGTACTTCCTCCGCCCGCACCATAAATTCCTGGGTGTTGCGCGCTACCCGCAGGGCATTGGTGCCGACAACCTGAACGGCTTCCGGCGGCATGCCCTGCAGCCGCTGGGCGAAGCGGCTCAGGCAGGCCAGGGCCCGCTGCTGGGCATCCTCGGTAAGCCGGTTGTAGCTGTCCAGGCCAGCCCCGAGCTGGACCTTCTCGCCCATTTTCTCAAGCGTGCGGATCTCACCGTGAACCAGGCGGGCCACCACCATGTGGAAACTGTTGGAGCCCATATCAATTGCTGCGAGCAGTTCTGGCGGGGTGGCGGAAGAGTTGGCCGTCACGTGTATTGAATTCCTTCTGCCAGGCCCTAAATAGAGGGAAGGGAACTTGGTAAACCGCAGGCGGGAGGCCTCGGCAACGGTTGAGTAATGACCAGTGCAAATGTGATAGCTGGGTGCAAACCGCTAAATCTGGAGATTACTATAAGCGATATGCCGTGTAACGCAATGATGCACTGTCGGTCAGTGTAATCCGAAGTGTCCGCACAGAAGGAAGCGCTTCACATACGCCTGACCAATCGCGTAAAGTATTGCATACCATGATCACGGTGAACGGTTACCAATACCCAGTGGTGGTAACTGTCAGCAACAGTCAATAGCATCCCCCCGAGCGGCTCGCGCCGCTGGCGGATGCACGAATCGGGAAACTGAAATGAGCGGAAATATTGTAAACGTTACAGATGCCTCCTTTGAGCAGGACGTACTGCAGTCAGACGTACCCGTACTGGTCGACTACTGGGCAGAATGGTGCGGCCCTTGCAAAATGATTGCTCCGGTACTGGAAGAAATGGCTGAAGAGTACGAAGGCAAGCTGAAAGTCTGCAAACTGAACATCGACGAAAACGAGCAGACACCGCCCAAG
>JAWWAT010000331.1:0-4374 GCA_033721635.1 Marinobacter sp.
AACAGTGTGAGGGTTCGTTTTCGTTATGTATTTTCTCGCCGTCCTGAGTGGTACAGTCACCTGAGTTCGCCACTCGATTACCGTAGGGCACTCCTGGCCGGAAAAGCTACGACCGGAAGATGCAAGCCAGACCGCACAAAGGATCCGGGTAACGCTCCAGCCTCTGCTCTGAAGTTCCAGGCACGACTCCTGTGCGCGGGGCGACTCCCAGAATCGGCAGGCAAATTGCCACAACGGGTTTTCCGGATCAGCATCCTCAGGTATCTTTCCTCCGCTACACGACATGGAGCACCTGACGGTTCCTTATTAAACGTTCCCTGATACCATTACGCTATGTTAACGATAACCGATCTCAGTTTACAACGGGGTGGCGTCTGGTTGCTAGAAGCCGTCAACCTGACCGTCCAGCCTGGCCAGAGGGTGGCGATAGTCGGTGCCAATGGCGCCGGAAAATCCAGTTTGTTCCAGTTATTGCTGGGGCAGTTGTCGCCGGAGCAGGGTAGTGTGTCGTTACCCGGTGGTTGCCGGATAGCCCATATGGCCCAGGAAGTTGCTGCTTCGTCCCGCAGTGCCAGGGATTTCGTGCTGGACGGAGATCACGACCTGCGGCGGATGGAAGCAGAGCTGGCGGCGGCGGAAGAGCGCGGGGATGACCACACCGTTGCCCGCCTTCATGGCGAGCTGGATATTCATGAGGCCTGGTCTGCGCCGCGCCGGGCGGAAGCTCTGCTGCGTGGGCTCGGGTTTTCTGATGCCGATGCCGAGCGGCCGGTATCGGCCTTTTCCGGGGGCTGGCGGATACGTCTTAACCTGGCCCAGGCACTGATGCGCCCGTCTGACCTGCTGCTACTGGACGAGCCGACCAACCACCTTGATCTGGACGCTTGCCTGTGGCTGGAAAACTGGCTGCGGCGTTACGAGGGCACGCTGCTGTTCATCTCCCACGACCGGGACTTTATGGACCGCGTGGCGACACACCTTGTGCATTTTGATCAGCGCCGGCTGGAGCTCTATACGGGTAATTACTCAGCGTTCGAAACCCAGCGCAGCGAACGCCTCGCCCAACAGCAGGCCGGTTATGAACGCCAGCAGGCCAAGATTGCCGAGATCCAGCGCTTCATTGACCGTTTCCGGGCTCAGGCCACGAAAGCCCGTCAGGCCCAGAGCCGGGTCAAGGCACTGGAGCGGATGGAGAGAATTGCGCCTGCCCATGTGGACTCGCCATTCAGTTTCGAATTCCCGGTGGCCGACAAGGTCTCCAACCCACTGCTGTCCATTCGCAACGGTGCAGCCGGCTACGGGGACACGGTCATCCTGGAGGGGATCAACCTCTCCCTGCTGGCCGGCAGCCGCGTTGGGCTGCTAGGGCCTAACGGCGCTGGTAAATCCACCCTGATGGATGCCCTGCGCGGGGAGAGCACACTGCTTCGGGGCGAGCGGACCACCGGGGAGCATCTTGCCATTGGTTATTTTGCCCAGCACCAGCTTGAGTCCCTGGATCTGGATGCCAGTCCGTTCCTGCATCTGCAGCGGCTCTCTCCACGCGCCTCGGAACAGAGCATCCGTAACTTCCTGGGTGGCTTCGACTTCCACGGCGATGGTGCCCTCAGTGCCATTCGTTCATTTTCCGGCGGAGAAAAAGCCCGGGTGGCTCTGGCTGTTATTGCCTGGCAGAAACCCAACCTGCTGTTGCTGGACGAGCCCACCAACCACCTGGACCTGGAAATGCGACAGGCCCTGACCATGGCGCTGCAGAACTTCAACGGAGCGATTGTCGTGGTCTCCCACGATCGTCACTTGTTGCGTAACACCGTCGATGATTTCTGGCTGGTGAATGATGGGCGGGTAACCGAATACGATGGCGATCTGGAAGATTACGAGCGCTGGCTGGCAGACCGTCGCAAGGATGAAACAGAGGCCCCCAGGCGCGAGAGCCGCAGCATTACTACCGGTTCAACGACTGGTGCTGACAGCACCGGTGCCGGCGAGAATGCGGAAGATCGCAAAGCCCGCAAGCGGGCAGAAGCGGCTATTCGACAGAGGCTCAGCCCCTATCGCAAGCAACAGACGGCGCTTGAAAAGGAGATGGACAGCTTGCAGTCCACCCTGATGGCGCTGGAACAGAATCTTTCGAACCCTGAGCTCTATGCGGACCAGGGCAAACAGCAGCTGAAAGAACTGCTGGGGCAGCAAGCCACTGCCAAGAGCCGTCTTGCTGATGTGGAGGCAGAATGGCTCGAGGTCAGTGAAACCGTGGAGAACCTTGAGGCAGAGCTCGCGCTCTAGCAGTTTACCCTCAGAGTGAAATTCTGCCTGGCCAGGTAGTCCCGTTCATTCTCAAGGTCAGCGAGAGTGAGGGGGCGGTCATCCAGCCAGCCGGACGGGAACTCCACGGCAAGACCATCCGCTGAAGGGTGCAGGCGTAACTCGGGGGGCTGCTCATGATTTCGGGGATGTTGCAGCAGTACAGCCAGCCGAACCACTACACACAGGTAGCGCAGGCGGGGAATGTCCTCCGGGTCCAGCCCCTCGAAAATGGTGGACGAAAACTTGCGCCGATGCCCGCGAACCAGGGTTGCCAGGTCGCGCTGGAATTGCTGGCTGAAGCCGGGCAGATCGGAATAGCGAAGCAGGTAGGCACCATGCTTGTGGTACTGGCTGTGGGAAATGGTCAGACCGATTTCGTGCAGCCGACAGGCCCAGCGCAGAACTTCCTCGTCTGCGGGAGTATTGAGCGCCCAGGTATCGGCTACCTGCCGCCAGACTGCAAGAGCAGTCTCCTCCACCGCATGGCCGTGGTCCTGGTCTACATGGTAGCGCTCCTGCAGGGCCTGTATTGTCCGCTCCCGCACATCCTCATGCTGAATCCGGCCGGCGATATCGTAAAGCAGGCCTTCGCGCAGGGCGCCATCGGCGAAGGTCAGCTCCTTTATCTGAAGTGACTGGAACGCCCCCATAAGAATCGCGAACCCCGCCGGAAAAATGCTCTGGCGGTCGGTTCTTACCCCAAGGTCGCCCAGCTTCTCCACCTTGCCCATATCCACCAGACGTTTTCTGAGCTCGGTCATGGCCTCGAGGGTAATCGTGCCGTCGGTGATCTTGAGGTTGGTCAGCACACTGGCAATGGCCTTGATGGAGCCGGAGGATCCAACCGCGCTTTGCCAGCCCTTATTGCAGAAATGCTGGCGGATATTGAGTAGCTCCTGCTCGGCGTGGGTGACGGCTTTGTCCATCTGCTTGCGAGTAACCTTGCCGTCCGGGAAATAACGGTTGCGGAACGATACACAACCCATGTGCAGGCTCTCCATATCCTGGGGCTCGAACCGCTCACCGATGATGAACTCGGTGCTGCCGCCGCCGATATCAATCACCAGCCGCCGACCACTGTCGTCTGATAAGGTGTGGGAGACCCCCAGATAGATCAGGCGGGCTTCTTCCCGACCGGCAATGATCTCCACCGGATATCCCAGTACTTCCTCCGCCCGTACCATGAACTCCTGGGTGTTGCGTGCGACGCGCAGGGCATTGGTGCCAACAACCTGAACTGCTTCCGGCGGCATGCCCTGTAGCCGCTGGGCGAAGCGGCTCAGGCAGGCCAGGGCCCGTTGCTGGGCATCCTCGGTAAGGCGATTGTAGCTGTCCAGGCCGGCCCCGAGCTGGACCTTCTCACCCATTTTCTCAAGCGTGCGGATCTCACCGTGAACCAGACGGGCCACCACCATGTGGAAACTGTTGGAGCCCATATCAATTGCTGCGAGCAGTTCTGGCGGAGTGGCGGAAGAGTTGGCCGTCACGAGTATTGAATTCCTTCTGCCAGGCCCTAAATAGAGGGAAGGGAACTTGGTAAACCGCAGGCGGGAGGCCTCGGCAACGGTTGGGTAATGACCAGTGCAAATGTGTTAGCCGGGTGCAAACCGCTAAATCTGGAGATTACTATAAGCGATATGCCGTGTAACGCAATGGTGCACTGTCGGTCAGTGTAATCCGAAGTGTCCGCACAGAAGGAAGCGCTTCACATACGCCTGACCAATCGCGTAAAGTATTGCATACCATGATCACGGTGAACGGTTGCCAATACCCAGCGGTGGTAACTGTCAGCAACAGTCAATAGTATCCCCACGAGCGGCTCGCGCCGCTGGCGGATGCACGAATCGGGAAACTGAAATGAGCGGAAATATTGTAAACGTTACAGATGCCTCCTTTGAGCAGGACGTACTGCAGTCAGATGTACCGGTACTGGTCGACTACTGGGCAGAATGGTGCGGCCCTTGCAAAATGATTGCTCCGGTACTGGAAGAAATGGCTGAAGAGTACGAAGGCAAGCTGAAAGTCTGCAAACTGAACATCGACGAAAACGAGCAGACACCGCCCAAG
>JAWWAT010000332.1:0-4373 GCA_033721635.1 Marinobacter sp.
CGATCACCATGTTGGCGGCCCGCTCTTCGGCGTTTCGGGTTTCCCGTTCCAGCACGCCAAGCAGAAACCACCAGAGCACCCCGAGCACGGCCAGCACCACCGCCAAGCGGAACCTGCGCAACATCGCCAGTCCGCTAGCGTCTGAAATCCGTGCCGCTGGCACTCAGCCCCGCCCCATGGCGGCGGCCCCCAGATCCCAGATCGGGAGGAACACGCCCAGTGCCAGAATCAATACCAGGATGCCCATGGCCACAATCAGTATCGGTTCAATCGATTCCGCCAGCCGTTTCAGGCCGTAGTCCACATCCTCATCGTAAAAATCCGCCACGTTGTTGAGCATGTCGTCCACGGAACCGGTTTCCTCGCCCACCGCAATCATCTGCAGAATCAGTGGGGTGAACATTTCGCTGTGTCTGGCGGTTCGGAGCAGGCTCTCACCCCGTTCGATACCGGCGCGCATATCCTTGATGTGGGTCGAGATCCAGGCGTTATCCGTGGTATCCGCCACCACGGTTAAAGCCGTAGTCACGGGCATACCGGCGGACAGCATGGTAGCAAAGTTCCTCGCGAACCGACTGAGCGTGATCAATTCCAGCAGCGGTCCAATAATCGGCAACCTGAGTTTGTAACGATCCCAGGTCAGCCGGCCCTGCTCGGTCTGCTTCCACTGCCGAACCAAGAGCCCGCCAGCGGCAACGGCGAACAGCATCACGTACCAGTAGGCCAGCAGGAAATTGGAGGTTCCAACCAATACCTGGGTTAAAAACGGCAGGTCCGCTCCCAGCTTGTTGAACACCGACGCAAATTTCGGGATAACCAGGAAGTTCACGATCATCAAAGCCGATAAAAGGGCAATGATGACGAACATCGGATAGCGCATCGCCTGTTTGAGGCGCCGCTTGGTATCCCGCTCCAGCTCGAGGATTTCTGACAGGCGCCGGAAGGCGTCGTCCAGCATCCCGGTGTTCTCGCCCACGTGGATCATGGCGATGAACAGCTCCGAGAAAACCTTCGGGTGGGCCTGCATGGCCGTCGCCATGGTGGTGCCCCCCTCAAGCCGCGTAGTCACATCCTCCAGCACTTCCGCCAGCACCGGTGAGCGAGTGGTTTCCGCCAGGCCGCGCATGGTCCGGATCAATGGAATACCCGCCTTGGTCAGCGCGTGCATCTGGCGGCAGAACACTATCAATTCATCGAGGGTGACCTTCTTCCGGAATATCGGCAGCCGGTTCAATCGATCAACAACCGACTCCGTGTCCTCCACCTCCCGGATGGAGAGCGGGGTAATCCCCCGTCGCATCAGCTCCGTGGCAGCGGCATCGGCATTGGGAGCGCCCAGCAAACCCTGCTGGACACTGCCTCGGTTATCCTTGCCCCGGTAGCTGAACTGCATCAGGAATTCCCCCCGATCGGTTCGTCCGGCAAGGGAATGTCATCCTCGGGAGAGAACTCTCCCTCTGAAGTGGCGGCCACCCGCGCCACCTCTTCCAGCGTGGTTGTCCCTTGCAGTGCAAAGTCCATGGCGCACTGCCCCAGCGGCCGATACAGGGGGCTCAGACGGGCCGCTTTGGTGAACTCCGAGACATCCTGGCGCCGAAGGGCATCCAGCATCGCCTCGTTCATTTCCAGCATTTCGTAAACGCCAATCCGGCCCTTATAGCCGGTGTTGCTGCACTGGTAGCAACCACGGCCATGGACGAACCCGGCTTCCATATCCAGGGGGTCCAGATCAAAGCTGCGCAGCCAGACCAGCTCCTGCTCCGTGGGCACGTAGGCCTCGGCGCAGTTATCACAGACCCGACGCACCAGACGCTGGGCAACAACGCCGAGCAGCGAGCTCGCCACCAGGAAAGGCTCTGCACCCATATCAATCAGGCGCATCGCACTGCTGATGGAATCGTTGGTGTGCAGGGTGGAGAGCACCAGGTGGCCGGTCATGGCCGCTCGCAGGCCGATTTCCACGGTCTCGCGATCCCGCATCTCGCCAACCAGGATCACGTCGGGATCCTGACGTAGGGCGGCCCGAAGCACGTTGGCGAATTCCAGGCCGATTTTCGGGTTCACCTGGACCTGGGTAATCCGGGGCAGACGGTATTCCACCGGGTCCTCGGCGGTTATGATCTTCACTTCCGGGCGGTTCAGTTCTGTCAGGGCACCATAAAGCGTGGTGGTTTTACCGCTACCGGTGGGACCGGTCACCAGAATCATCCCATGGGGCTTCTTGATCATCCGGCGGAACCGTTCGAGCAAGTGGTCCGGCATCCCGGTACCGTCGAGGTTCAACATGCCCTGGCTCTGGTCCAGAAGACGCATGACCACCGATTCGCCGTACTGAACCGGCATTGTGGACACCCGCACGTCGATACTGCGGCCCTTCACCCGAACGTTGAAGCGCCCGTCCTGGGGCATCCTCTTCTCGGAGATATTCAAACCTGCCATTAGCTTCAGACGCAGGACCAGCGCGGCATTGACCCGCTTCTCCTTCATCACCTGTTCCTGAAGCACGCCGTCCACCCGCTGCCGGATGCGCACGACTGTCTCGTCAGGCTCTATGTGGATATCCGAGCTTCGGGCCTGAACCGCGTCCTCAAACAGTGTTTGCAGAAGCTTGACGACCGGCGCCTCGGCGCTTTCGGATTCGGCGGACAGATCTGCCAGGTCGAAGGCATCGTCGCCCAGTTCGTCTTCCAGCTCTTCCGCCAGCGACGCAATTTCATCGGTCCGCCGGTATACCAGATCCAGGGTGCTCAGCAGCTCGCTTTCCCGCACAACCGCCTGTTTGATGGGCTGTTTGAGAATACGGACCAGCTCATCGTAGGCAAAGATGTCCAGAGGATCTGCCATACCCACCAGCAATTCGCCGCCATGTTCCGCCAGCACAATGCTACGAAAACGACGGGCCATGGCCTCCGGCAGTTTTTTCACCAGCTCGTTGTTGAACTGGTAGTGGCGCAACTGCACGAAAGGCACATCAAGCTGACGGGACAGAATATTGAGCAGGCTGTCCTCGTCCACGTAGCCAAGATCGGTCAGCGTCTTGCCAAGCTTGCGGCCGGTGCTTTTCTGCTCGCGCAGGGCGGTCATCAACTGCTGTTCAGTAATGACATCATTCTGAACCAGCAGGTCGCCTAAACGGACTTTCTTTTTGGGCTCTGTCGTCATCATCCCGCCTGCAAAGCTTTTAGTCGTTCACGAACATAATCCGCCAGGGACGGCGAAAGTCCGGGCAACTGGGCGGCCTGGCCATAGGCTCGAACCGCACTGTTGATCTCACCGCCCGTCTCCAGGGCAATCGCCAGGCCAACCCACCAGGCTGCCCGGCTGTCGTCCTCGGCAATGAGAACCGACCAGTGTCGGGCCGCGTCGGTATTTCGGCCTGCCTGCTGAAGCAGGGTCGCCAGGGTTACCCGGTACTCCGCGTTCTGACTTACCGCAGGCACATTGTTCTCAAGGGTGGCCAGTGCGTCCGTTAGCGCGCCCTTGGCATGGAGCGCCCGCGCCCTGAGAAGTCGCAGACCGGCATCGCTGTCCGCCACCGATTCCGGAAGCCACGCCAATGCCCGGTCAGGCATTCCCTGCACCAGCATCTGACGCGCGAAAACTTCCCGGCTGGTCGTCGCAGCCTGGGTGGCCGCCAGTTCCTGCAACCGCTGCTCAGCCTCCCGGTTTTCACCGCTTCGGAGTAATGACGACAACTCTCGGCTGACGCGCCGGTCGATGGCTTCCGGCGTCTCCCGAACCTGCTTCACCGGTGGGGTTGGAGCCTGGGTTTCCGGCTCTGCGATCTCGACTCTCACCGGTTGGGGCCTTGGCTCAGGCTCACGCAGCTTGGCCCTTTTCTGGGTCACTTCCTGCGCCACTTCCTTAGCTTTCGGTTCAGGAGGTGCTGCCCTGTCGGGCTCGGGGGCTGTTGGCGGTTCCCTGACCGGCTCATTGTCGATCACGGAAGCAACTGGCTCCTCCGCCACTTGCCTGACTTCCACCGGTTGCGGATCAACCGGGACATTCCCGCCGTTGGCATCCCCATCGACGTTCGACTCCGAAACGGTTCCAGAGGCTGGGCCGGTGCTTTCCCGGGCCGGCATTGATTCACCACCATCCCGAGTTATAAACCAGAACGCTGAGGCGCCGATCAAGCCTGCCGCCAGTACTACCAGCAACCATGATCCATAGCGACGGTGCCCCGGCGGCTGCGAAGGGCCGGTATAGGCCGCAGCCACTTCCGGCCGAGTCTGGCGCTGTTCTGCCGCCCGAAGGGCATCGTTCAGGAGACTCATAACCACCTCCCGATCAGACCGGGCGAGCGGACACTTTCTGTGTCGCGAATAGCCTGCAGGGCATGGCCTCGCTGAACCAGGCGTTCGCCCCTGCCC
>JAWWAT010000333.1:0-4344 GCA_033721635.1 Marinobacter sp.
ACGTACTCGGATATGTTCAGGAAGGCGATCTTGCCGTTGTGGATCCACGCCTCGACCGCAAACTCCCAGCCATCAAGGTGCGATTCCATCAGAACCGGAAACTCTTCTTCCGGAATGGTATCGACTTCGTCCGGCGTACGGATAACCCGGTGGCCAAGACACCCGGCCTTGTCGAACGCCTTCAGGTGAATCGGGTCATTGGGGTCGCCGTCCAGCTTGAGCAGAGTCTGGTTTACCCGCTTGAGGAACCGGATAACGTCGCCTTTATCGTGCGCTTCCTCAAAAATACCCACTCGAATGCCACCCAGCTGGGCACGGCGCTTCATCAGCGCTTTGTCACGCAACAACATTGCCTGACCGAACAAACGAGGCTTGTCCATCAACACTGAGTTAATGGCACCCGCCCACTCCACCGTTTCCTCAAACAACGGGATGGCAACGTCCACGCCCATTTCCTTGAGGGTCTGCGCAATTTCCACAGAACGATCATTCAGGCGTTCGAAATTCCAGGGCACATAGGGAATGTCATGCTCTTCGCAGTAGGCTTCCGCCCAATCCGGTGCCACGACAACATACCGACGATCGAACTTGTCGGCCGCTTCAACCGCATTCAGGCTCCAGCCCAACAGCGCGATGTACCCTTTCTCAGGATTGTACTTTTGCTCACTCACAGGCTCTCTCCTTTCCTAAGGGTTGTCTTATAACCCTACGCATTAGCTGTGAAATCGCAAATTTCGCCCCTCTTGTGAAACACAAAAAGCACTGCGCTCAACGGGATTAAATCCAGCAGCCGCAGTGCCTTTGGCGTTTTTTAGACCGATTAGGAATATCAGCCCAATTTCAGGGTCGACAGGGTCCGCTCGCGGACTCTGGTCAGCAGTGCTTCGTCTTCAACCAGGGATTGGCCGTAGGACGGCACCAGCTCTTTCATGCGTTCCTGCCACTCCGGCGTCTTGATCTTCTCCGGGAAGCAGCGCTCGATCACGTTGATCATGGCGTTGGCTGCCGTGGAGGCTCCGGGGGAAGCGCCAAGCAGTGCCGCCAGAGTTCCGTCCTTGGCCGCCACGATTTCAGTGCCGAACTCGAGCTTGCCACCGCCGCCATCAACCTGCTTGATGATCTGCACACGCTGGCCGGCCATACGCAGCTGCCAGTCCTCTTCCATGGCGTCCGGGAAGAAGTTGCGCAGCGAGGCCACCCTGTCACTGTGGGACTGGAACACTTCCCCGATGAGGTAGCGGGTCAGGTCCATATTGCTTTTGCTCACAGAGAGCATCGGCTTGAGGTTGGTGGATTTCACCGAGCCTATCAGGTCGAAGATGGAGCCCTGCTTCAGGAAACGGGTGGTGAAACCGGCAAAGGGACCAAACAGCAGGGCCGGCTCGCCGTTGATGATCCGGGTATCCAGGTGCGGAACGGACATGGGCGGCGCGCCTATCGGCGCCTTGCCGTATACCTTGGAATCGTGCTGCTGGACAATGTCCGGCTTGCCACAAACCAGCCACTGACCACTGACCGGGAAGCCGCCATAGCCCTTGGCTTCCTCGATCCCGGACTTCTGCAGCAGCGGCAGCGCACCGCCACCGGCCCCGAGGAACACGAAGCCGGTCTCCAGCTTGGTCAGCTCGCCGGTTTTCTGGTTCTTGACCCGAAGCTTCCAGCGGCCATTGTCCCGTTGGTCAATATAATGCACCGGTGAGCTGAGCATCAGCTCAAAATTCGGCTGGGTTTCGAGCCAGCTCACCATGCTGCGTGTGAGAGAACCGAAATCGACATCCGAGCCGTGCTTGATACGGGTCGCGGCAACGCGCTGCATCGGGTCCCGGTTATTGACGATCAGGGGCATCCACTCTTCGAGATCTTTCGGGGACTCGGTGTACTCCATGTCGCGGAACAGGTGATGGGCACTGAGGCGTTCGTAGCGACGCTTGAGGAACGCCACATCTTTCTCACCCCAGACAAAGCTCTGGTGCGGCGTGCGATTAATAAAGCTGGATGGTTCGGGCAGAATGCCCTGCTCCACCAGGTAGGACCAGAGCTGCAGGGACACCTCAAACTGGGCATTGATCTGCAGGGCCCGATCAATGGTCACATCGCCATCATCGGTTTCGGGAGTGTAGTTAAGCTCACAGTATCCGGCATGCCCGGTTCCTGCGTTGTTCCACCCGTCTGTGCTCTCATGGGCAACGTGGTCGAGACGCTCCACCATGACAATGTCCAGGGACGGATCAAGCTGCCTGAGCATCATGCCGAGAGTGGCGCTCATGACGCCACCGCCGACCAGCACTACATCTGCCTGTCTAACGGCCATTGGTTTTCACCCTAGCTAGTGTTGAGCCTTTTTGCCCCCTCACGATCAGCAAGAGAGCCTGTCGGAAGCCGGTCGAGCGCGAGGTAAACGACGCCGCCGTCTGCTTCCGGTCTGAATGTGCGCGCAATTATCCTGATTTTCGACGGGATAATAAATTGCGATTGTCAATCGTTGTGTCTTTATCAGTCTTTCGCTGGTGTCAGTTGCCAGTACGTGCACATACGAACAGTGGTTTGCTGCAGGTCAAAGGTCTAAAATCCGCCCGCGTGATCTGTCTGGCCGGCTGAGGCCTCCACTTTGACAAACCAGGACGGGATTTCCCCAATGTCTGCCCTTGATGCGTTTCTGATTGTTCTCGCGGTTCTGGCGCTGCTGGGCGTCATCTTTGAAGAGGTCATCCACATCAACAAGGCCAAGGTTACACTGTTCTTTGGCACCATGAGCTGGATTCTTCTCTTCCTGTTCAGCGATAGCGCTGATGAAACCTCTGCCATTTCCGCCGGCCTGTCCGAAAGCATTGCCGAAATCGCGGGGCTTTGGCTGTTTCTCGTCGCAGCCATGACATTCGTCGCCTACCTGAACAAGAAGGGTATGATCGAAAACGTGATTTACCTGATCATGCCGAAACAGGTGAGCGAACGGCGGCTTCTGTTCCTGACCGGTCTTTTTTGTTTCATTTTCTCTTCTCTCGCAGACAATATCACCGCCACTTTAGTCTCATGCTCGCTCATTCTGTCGCTGGATCTGGAGCTGAAAAAACGCATCCAGTTCGTCACCCTCGTTGTCTTTGCGGTCAACTCCGGAGGCGTTTCCCTGATCACCGGCGACGTCACTACCCTGATGATTTTCCTCGCGGAAAAGGTAGAAATACTGACACTTCTGACCCTGGCCATCCCGGCCTCGATCACGGTTTTCATACTTGCCGTTTTCCTCTCCCGGGGACTGACAGGCACGGTGACGCTTCGTTCCAATACCACCCCGGTTCGGCGGGTGGATGCGGTCATCAGTGGTCTGTTTTTGTTAACAATCCTGAGCACCATTGCCGGCAATGCCCTGTTCGGAATTCCGCCGGTTCTGACCTTTCTGTTCGGGCTTTCCATCATGTTCCTGGTATCGCGGTTCATGAGCGACGACTCTGATCTGGACCCGATTCTGGAATACATCCGGATCATCGAATTCGAGACTTTGCTGTTCTTTCTGGGGATCCTGCTGCTGGTGGGCATGCTCAAGGAAATTCACGCATTGGATTCGCTGGTGGCCATTTACGACATCCTTCCACCGCTCTACGCCAATTATCTGATGGGTATCTTCTCCGCCGTGATCGATAACGTGCCTCTCACGGCAGCACTGCTGAAGGCCGGCATCGATATGAGCCCCGGCGAGTGGATGGGGCTGACCTACGCGGTGGGCGTGGGCGGATCGCTTCTGGTGATCGGTTCAGCCGCCGGCATCGTGGCAATGAGCAAGATTCCGGGGCTGACCTTTGCCGCCTATATGCGGTATCTTGCACACCTTCTTGCGGCCTACACCCTTGGCTATGCCGGGGTTTTCATGCTCGGGCGTTTCATCAACTGAGGTCTATCTATGCTTATGGCATTTGGCGCAATCATCGCCGGCCTGGTACTGCTGGTCTGGAGTGCCGACAAATTTGTGGAGGGCGCCGCGGCGACCGCCAAACATCTGGGCATGCCCACTCTCCTGATCGGCATGGTGATTATCGGTTTCGGCACCTCGGCGCCAGAACTGGCGGTCTCGGCCATGGCGGCGTCCGACGGCAACCCCGGGCTTGCGCTGGGTAACGGTTATGGCTCCAACATTACCAACATTGCGCTGATTGTCGGTCTGACAGCCGTTATTGCGCCTATTGCAGTCCACTCCCAGGTCATCCGAAAAGAGCTGCCGCTGCTGATAGTACTCACCCTCATTGCCGGGGCCCAACTGCTCGATGGGCAACTCTCGCGCCTGGATGGCTGGGTCTTGCTGGCAGTCTTCGCCGTGGTTATGGGCTGGTCCATCTATCAGGGCCTGAGAGG
>JAWWAT010000334.1:0-4303 GCA_033721635.1 Marinobacter sp.
TGTGATTGATGCCATCGTCAGCCAGCATCAGCCTCATGATACCGCTGCCAAGCAGGCGCCCATGGCTGCTACCGAGCCTGGTCTCTCCAGCATCGAGAGCGTGCTGTCGCTGGGTCTGGAGCTGGTGGAGATGAATGAACTGGCGCTGTCTGACCTGATCCGGGCACTGACTGCCGGTCCGGCCTCGGTCCTTGGCCGGACTGCGCGTCTGGCGGAGGGCGAGGTCGCCGATATTTGCCTGTTCGATCCCGATGCCTTCTGGACGCCCAGCGCGAAAACACTGGTTTCAGCCGGTCGTCATGCGCCGGTGACCGATCGCGAACTGCCCGGTATCGTCCGGCTCACCCTCAGTGAAGGTCGACAAGCCTGGCCCCAGTCGGCTGGCTGATCCACTGATCCAGTCTGAAAGTGCGGCAGAGGTTGCGGAACCTCTGTCGACACCATCACAGAATCTCCCCCTTTTGCTGAAAAACCCTTGATGGCAGGCACCGGTGCCAACGTATTCTTGTAGCCGTCGCCCTATGGTCGACCAAGGAAAGCGTGGCCTGGCCGTTACATATGGATAGTCCGGCGCCCGACAATAATAACCAGGAGTCATCCCGTGAAATCAGCAAACCTCCCCCAGCGGGTAGCCATGGCGGCTGCCCTCTGTGCCAGTCTCATCCTGCCCTCATTGGGCCAGGCACAGGCACAGAACGAGCCTCTGGAACGCAGTTTTTGCGTTTTTGACCCGGTTGGTGCCAATGGCCCCCTGTTTGCCATCACCAAGACCTTCCAGCCGGTTGCCCTGAAAAACGGCATCAAGCTGGATCTTCGTGCCTATACCGATGAAAAGGTGGCCGCCGAGGACTTCAAGGCGGGGCAGTGCGATGCTGTTCTGCTCACCGGCACCCGTGCCCGGGAATTCAACAAGTTCACGGGCAGCCTTGAAGCCATGGGCGCAGTGCCCGGCGAAGAGGAAATGCGGCTGCTTTACAACACCTTGAGCCAGCCTAAGGCCCGGCCGTTCCTGATTGATGGCCCCTACGAGGTGGCCGGTGTGTTCCCGGGGGGCGCGATATACCTGCACACCCGTGACCGCGCTATCGATTCGGTCGAGAAGCTACAGGGCAAGCGTATTGCCACTCTGGACTACGATCAGGCGTCCGTGCGGATGGTGCGCCATGTGGGTGCCTCCGTGGTGGGGTCCAATTCCGCCAACTTTGCCGGCAAGTTCAATAACGGTAGCGTTGACCTGGCCTACGCCCCGGCCGTCGCCTATACCCCGCTGGAGCTGTACAAGGGCGTTCAGCCCAACGGTGCGGTGGTCAAATATGCGCTCGGTTACATGAATTTCCAGGTGATCATCCACCGTGACCGGTTCCCGGATTCAGCCGGCCAGATGGTGCGTGACCAGGCCATCAAGCGCATTGATGAGGCTTACGAGATTATCGCCCAGGCAGAGGCTGAGATTCCGGAAGAGGTCTGGATGCAACTGCCCCGGGAGGATACCGCCGAATACGACAAGATGCTGCGCAAGGTGCGCCTGTCGTTACTGGAGGACGGTGTTTACGATGAACGCGCCATCAAATTGATGAAAGCGATTCGGTGCCGGGTAGATGCCACCCGTTCCGAGTGCGCCTCTGTTGCCGGAGGCTGAGGTCGGAATAAACCAGGCCCGCGTCTGCGGGCCTGTGCCTGACTAGCGGATTTCGTCTTTTAAAGCCTTGCCGGCTTTGAATCCAACGGTTTTGCTGGCAGGGATGCGAATGGTCTCGCCGGTTTGTGGATTGCGTCCGTCCCGCGCCTCGCGACTGCGGATATTGAAGGTTCCAAAGCCGATCAGGGTGACATCTTCGCCCCGGGAAGCGGCGGCCGACACCTGGTCGGTAAACGCGTTGATTACTTCGCTGGCCTTGTCCCGGGTCAGGCCTGTGCGGTCGGCAATGGCGGCGGCGAGTTCAGGTTTGCGCATCGGATACTCCTTTTTTGTATTTCTATTGGTTAGGTCTGGTCCTGGCCGGAATCAGAACGACTCACGGTTGCTCCAATCTATAGTGGCTCCTGGCTCATTGTGCAAACCCCTGGACGGCGGAAGTATGTGTCATTCGGCGTCATTTGCGGCATCGGTCGCATAAAAACCCGGCCCCGTAAGCCATAATGCGAGCCTGGTTACAGTCTGTAACAAACCGGTTTGTCCGCCGGAGGCTGGCCCGTGCGATCGCAGCAGGACTGCATCAGAACAAAAAACGAAAAGGTGAAGAAGGTATGACCCATTTCCGGAATCCCTCCCGCAAGGCGCTTTTTTCTGTGTGCCGTGTACGCAACCTCGTGGCGGCTTTGGCGGCCAGTGTGGTCCTGAGTGGCTGCGGTGCGGTCAATCAGATGATGTACAAGACTACCGGGGATGTGATGCAGGGCTTCTCCCGGAGTCACACGGTCCCCTTTCTGATGGAGAGCAATGACCTGGCCATGGGCTGCGCCATGAGCGAGGCCACTGCGCCGTTGCTGATGTCCTTTGGCCGGGTCACTGATGAGCCGGACCAGCTGGCGGTTATGCTCTACCTCTCTGCCGGGGGCTGTGCCGAAGAAAAGGCCAGGGAACATGAGCTGGCGGCTCTCGCTGCCCTGAACGCCATGAACGGCAATGCCGCCGAAGATGCCATGATCCGCCAGAAGCGGGCCCATACCGTTGCTGCCCGGCGTTATTACACCGCCTGGCAACACCATAACGCCCATTATGGCAATCCCGCCGATGGCGAATGCCCCGATTTCGACGACGACATGGACGAGTTCATCTATATGGCCGGCCTGCTGTCCGGTCTGCAGGCCCTGAATGCCCAGATTCAATCCACCTCCTCCATTGGAGTGCCTGCCAACGTCGGTTCCATTGCCGCCCGTGCCACCAGCTGTCTTGATAATGAGAAATGGTGGGGGGCGCCCATGGCTCTGAGAGCAACGGTCTGGGCCATGATCCCGGGCGCCCAGCCGGAAGGCGAGGATGCGTTTGAGCGGCTGGCCATTGCTGGCGAGCAGGGCGATGCAGCAGGTGTCCGGCTGCCTCATGTATTCCATGCCATCGCAGCCCTGAACAAGGGGGATGAGGTGATGGTGCGGAACGTGATTCGGGAACACGCTGAATCGATCGAGAATACGCCGGCGAATGAGGACTGGCGATTCGTGGACGCCATGGCCACCGACATGATCGTCGCGGTGTCTGACCGTCTGTGGGTCGAGAATACCGGGCATCGCACGCCCATGGGCCAGCTTGGTACCTTCTGGGATGACCGGCAGGAAGAAGTCGAAACCATGGATCTGGACGATCTGCTGTAACCACTCCCTACCCAGAGTAATCAGTTATGTCGAAGGGCGGTTTTCATCGTAGCGGGCTGGAGTGGTTTTCATCGCTGCCGGCCTGTCTGTTATTGCTGGCGGTGGTCATCTTTTCCACGAGCAGTGACATCCACAACCAGATGCTTCGCGGCGGCGAGCAGCTCTGGAGTGGCTATTACAAGTTGCGGATGGATCCGGTTCAGCCCACCTGCGACCCGAACCGTGACATCGAGGCGGCAGTCGCTGCGGAAATGGCGGCCGATGATGAGGCCGATGACCCCATGGCGGCGTTGCTTGGGGCCGAGGAAAAAGATCCGGCTGATGTTCGGCTTGCCATCGAGCGGGCCGTTGCTGACTGCCGCGAGGCCCACCGGACTTTCGAGAATCTCAGGGACCAGCTGACGCCGGGTGTAAAAGCCTATCGGGCCGTTGAACTTTTCATTGCAGACCTTATTGCGTTTGGCCTGGAGTCCCAACGTTTCATTCTGGTGATCCTGGTCATGTTGTGTGCGGTGACCGCGACGCTGACCCGCCATCACATCGCCATGCGCGCCATGGAGACCCGGCTGGATTACACCGTCTCGCATACCCTGCAAACCATCGCCAATGCCATGCTGCTGGGCTCCAGTGCCATCTTCCGTCAATCGAGTCTGGGCTCGGACACTGCGGTCTCATCGGAAGAACTGTTGCTGCACAATTTCTGGATTGTCGGTTTCGCCTGCCTGACCCTGGCCAGCCTGTACCGGCTGTTTCGGGTACCGGATGACCTTCAGGAGGGCGGCAGCCTGAACAAGGCTTTCCTGGCCGTTCCCCTGTATACCGTGATGTGCCTGATCTCCGGCACCTATTTCGCCCTGATCGGACACGCCTCCGGGATTGGGATTTACCTTGGCAAGATGATGGAATTGTCCGACATGTTCCTGAATGTCGGTCTGTATGTGTGGGTGGGCATGATGCTGAAACAGACCCGCCTGGCCACACTGGTGTTCAA
>JAWWAT010000335.1:0-4286 GCA_033721635.1 Marinobacter sp.
GTAGTGACACCGTGACGCACGGATTCAGACAGGGACGGCGCTACCAGAAGCTCGGCATCATAATGAGTATGGGTATCGAGAAACCCCGGCGTCACCCATCGACCGCTGGCGTCTATCGTTCGCGCTGCAACACCGGTGTCGGGCTGTTCATCAAATACCGCGGCAACTCGCCCATCCTTGACCGCAACATGGGCGACGCGGGAGGGACCGCCGGTACCGTCAAAATAGCGACCACCGGTGATAAGAGTGTCAAACTGGTTCACCGTGCCAGGCTCCTTTTTGTTGTTTTATGCCGTCAGTCTAGCCAGCAAAACGTGAGATGTCCTCTCATTTCAAAGTGTGGGCCCGGCAATACGGGCCATTAACGAATCCTGATCTGGCTGCCGTCCTCCAGCTGACGATCCGGGTGCCGGACCACACTGTCTGCTTCGCCGAGCCCATCCTGAATCACCGTGTGGAATCCGTTTGTGCGCCCCACCGACACGTTTGTCAGAACCGCTCTGTCGTCAACAACGCGGAATACCTGATGCTGGCCCTTACTGACAAAGATGGCAGATTCCGGAACCTGAAGAACACTGTCGGATCGCCAGAGCAGAAACTCGGCGTCCACTCGGTACCCGTCTCCGAGGCTCTGCCACGCGTCCGTAGGGCTGGTAATGTCAGCAACGACTTGTACCCGCCGCTCTTCGACACCGAGGGCCGAAACGTCCTCGAACCCGACCGGCTCAACCCGGCGGACGACAGCATCGAGAGCGCCGCCACCCCATCCGGTGAGGCGCGTCGCTATACCGGGTTGAAGGTTCACGGCGTCAAAACTCAACACATCGACAACCACCTCGAGCGCCCCGGGGTCCCCCAGTTCCAGAATGGCTTCACCGGCCTGGATGACACCCTCACTTTTCCGGACAATTCCGAGGACCGAACCATTTACCGGAGACCTGACCGGAACACGTTCAACCGCCCCATCACCGTTGGCCCGCGCAGCAGATACTTCGAGGCGGGTTCTGGCCGCTGCCAGCTCATGAGCCATCACCTCCTCGTCAAAGCGGGCGGAACGCAGAATAGCCTGCGTCCTATCCGCAGCGGCCCTCGCCTGTTGCAACCGCTCCTCGGAAACAAAACGATCATCTCTGAGAGCCTGCAGGCGGGCCAGCTCACGAGCAGCAAGGTCGGCTTCAGCCTCCGCGGCTGCCACTTTTTGACGAGTGGAGTTAAGCGCCGAGCGGGCCGACTGTACTTTGGCCTCAGCCTCTGCTCGACTGCGAGCATCAAGGGTACTGGCAGGCAGGGGGTCAACCTCTGTCAGCAACTCGCCCGGAATCACCGGATCCCCCACCTCCAGTAACACCCTGTGTAAGTAGCCGGCAACCGGAGAAGACACCACGTAACGATCCCGTACCCGGGTTTGCCCCTCTTCCTTGATGGTGATTTCCATGGGTCCACGAGTTACCGGCGCCAGGTCCACCCAAACCGGATCGGGCCGGATCGTGACCACGACTGCCACACCGGCGAGCAAAACAAACACGCCCCAGAACAGCCATTTCCCCGCAAACCTTTTTTTCGCCATAGCCTAAGCTCACTCCCAGGTTGCTTCCGCAACTATTCCCGTGTTTTCAACACCGCTACCAGATCCAGCGCTTTCAGGCGCCACCAGGCAATCACCCCGGAAGCGATTGCCGAAACCACCACGACCAGCGCAGCCATGCCAAGCGTCTGGGTGGTTATTGTCAGGGGCACCCGATACAGTTCCGTTTGCATGGCAGTCACAATCATAAGCGCCAGACCCTGACCAATCAGCCAACCTAGCGGAATGCCCAGTAACAGCAAGAGCGCGACCTCTCCCAACAATATATGCGCAACTTCATTGTGGGTGTACCCCAGCACTCTCAGGCTCGCCAACTCCCGGCCTTTCTCAGCGAGGGCAATCCGTATGGTGTTGTAGACCACCCCGAAGGCGATGATTCCGCCCATGAGGCTGTTGAAAAAGGTAAACGTCAGGAAGGTTCTCGCCAGGGTGTCATAGAAACTGTCCAACATCGCCTGGCGGATGCTCAGGCCAAGCACTCCCGGTGTTTCACGAAGGCTGTTGTAGACGTCCGAAACCTTGTCGGGGTCCAGGTTTATCATGGCCTGATTGATCAGGGGCCCCTCACCCAGTGCCCGGTTCAGGGCATCCAGGTCCATGTAGGCACCCACTCCAAGAAATTCGCTGGTGATACCAGCGACCGGAACCATTACCGTTCGCCGGTCACCTTCAAGAAGCTCCAGCTGCAAAACCTCCCCTGGACCGACACCCAGTTCATCAGCCAGATAATCGGTTAACAGCAGCCCCTCCCTGGGCAGCGGAACCGGGTGCAGATCGCTGTCGATGACAAATTGAAGTCTCGCATCAGAGGGTATTCCGGTGACCGCACTTCGCCACTCCCGATGACCGGCTACCAAACGGGCCGGCACTGAGCGACGACCCTCCACATACCGGATCCCGTCTTGCCTCTGCAAGCCGAACAAGGCCGCGCTGTTGACCGGATCGATAAACGTTGCGGCCAGATCCTGCTGCTGAACCCGTGCAAACTGTGTGTGTACCATCAGGGAAACCGAATCGAACTGGAAGTTGCCCACCATCACGATGGCCGCAGCCATGGCGATTCCACTCACTGACAGCAGGCTCCGGACCGGACGACGGAGGAGCTGGCGCACGATCATGCGGGAGGGTTGGGAGAAACGGATTCCAGCGAGCAGCTTTTCCAATGCCGTCACCCGGAATCTGGCGGGGCCTTCAGGCCTCATGGCTTCCGCGGGTGGCAGAGCGGCCGCCTGCCTGATGGCTCGCCAGGCACCAAGCCAGGCCACCGCGATGGTCAGAGTACCCAGTAGCAGAAGCCATAAAGGGTCGATACGGAACAACAAACCCGGGAACCGGTAATAATCCATGTAAAGCTCCCCCAGGGACCGCCCAAGCCAAAGCCCCAGGACAAGACCGGCCAGCAAGCCGATAACCGCAATTACGATAACCAGTTTGCTGTAATGCCAGGCAATCTGGCGATTGCTGTAGCCGAAGGCCTTGAGCACGGCAACGATATCCCTCTGAGTGCTGATCAGACGGCCGATCACAACATTCAGCAGAAACATGGCCACACTCATGAAAATGAGAGGAAAAACCGTGGCCATGGTTTTTAACTGATTCAGCTCGTCACTCAGGAAGCGATGCGAGAATTGATCATCCCGGCCAAAGGCTCCCGTGGCCCCATAACGGGCCAGGAGCCGATCCAGGACATCGACTACCGAGGCAACGGAATGGCCCGGCCTGAGTGTCACCACCAGGCTATTGAACGCTCCGCGCATGTCCATGGCGGATTCCAGGGCCTCCCTGTTCATCCACAGCACACCATAGCGCCGATAATCAGGCAGCATGCCGCCAGGTGGAATGACATAAATGAATTCCGGCGACTCAACGATGCCGGTTACGGTAAGCGCCTGCCTTCGGCCGTTGATAATTGCATGGAACTGATCGCCCAGCGCTAGCTCATGCGCTTCAGCAAAGCTTCCGATAACCGCGACTTCATGGCTGCGACCTGCCCCGGGAAGCCGCCCCTGACGAATAAAAAGACGATTGACGTCGGGCTGACCTTTCGGAGGAATGGATACCAACCGGGCCGAAACGGGATCCGGGAAGCCCGGCATCTCCAGTTTGGCGGCTCCCTCGACTCTCCCCTCGTACCTTGCTATGGCAGGTAATGAACCGATTTCCTTGAGGGCATGGCGTGGCGCACGCTTAACGGGGGCAAAGACATGGGCAAACTCGTGTTGATCGTAATACTGGGCTCTGGTCGCCAATAACGAGGAATAGTTCACCAGCGACATCACACAGACCCCAACGCCACCGGCGATGACCAGGGCAATGGCCAGTACCTGCCCCCGCATCTGCCAGAGCTCGCGCCGTAGCTTGGTATTCAGAACCGTGTTCAGACCTTTCGTGGCCATTTTTCTTCCACTTGCCCCTGTTACCAGGACAGAGTCCGGGGGTCCTGGCGACTTTCATTATGACGCTCACCACTGATATTGCCGTCTGAGAGCGTGATCACACGATCGCCCATGCCTGCAATCGAGGCATTGTGGGTGATGATAACTGTGGTGGTGCCGGTCTCCCGGTTGGCTTTTTCCAGCGCTTCGAGCACCAGCACGCCAGTGGCCGAATCCAGAGCTCCCGTCGGCTCATCGCAAAGAAGTACTTCCGGTCTTTTGGCAATGGCTCTTGCGATGGCAACCCGTTGCTGTTCGCCCCCGGA
>JAWWAT010000336.1:0-4284 GCA_033721635.1 Marinobacter sp.
AACTTCCTGATTGGCAGTGCCCTGTTCTGGCTGGACGCCTTTCACATCGATGGGCTGCGCGTGGATGCGGTGGCGTCCATGCTGTACCTCAACTATTCCCGCAAGGAAGGCGAGTGGCTGCCCAACGAACATGGCGGCCATGAAAACCTGGAAGCCATCGAGTTCCTGCGCCAACTCAACCAGGTCTGCCAGAGCCGATTCCCTGGAACGCTGGTGTGTGCCGAAGAATCCACCTCATGGCCCCGTGTGACCCGGCCACCGGAAATCGGCGGGCTGGGATTCAACCTGAAATGGAACATGGGCTGGATGCACGACACCCTGGATTATATGGCGCAGGACCCCGTTTACCGACAGTACCATCACGACAAGCTGACTTTCGGGCTGCTGTACGCGTTTTCGGAGAACTTCCTGCTGCCCCTGTCCCACGATGAAGTGGTTCACGGCAAGGGCAGCCTGATCAACAAGATGACCGGCGACGAGTGGCAACAGCGTGCTTCGCTACGGGCGCTTTTCACCTACATGTTCAGTTATCCCGGGGCCAAACTGCTGTTTATGGGCGGTGAGTTTGGCCAGCGTCGGGAGTGGAGCGAATCCCGCGAGCTGGACTGGTCGCTACTGGCGTATCCAGAGCATCAGGGCATTAAAAAACTGGTTCAGGACCTGAACGGCGTTTACCGGCGGGAAGTGTCGCTGCACGGTGCCAGTTTCATCCCGGAAGGTTTTGAATGGATCGATTGCCATGATTCTCCACAGTCCGTGATCAGTTTCCTGCGCACGGCCAAGGGCGAAACCTCTGTGGTTGTCGCCAACTTCACGCCGATGCCCAGGCACCATTACCGGATAGGGCTTCCCCAGGGAGGCACCTGGAGGGAAATCTTCAATTCTGATTCCGAGTACTACGGTGGCAGTAACCTTGGCAACCCCTACCCCATGCCTGCAGACGAGCAACCCTGGATGAACCGGAACTGGTCGCTGGAACTGACCCTGCCGCCACTGGGCGCAATTATCCTGAGGCCGGCGTTATGATCCGGGTGCTATTTGCCACCAGTGAAGTCTACCCACTGGTGAAAACCGGCGGTCTGGCTGACGTCTCTGCCAGTTTGCCGGAGGCACTCTGCCGCCTGGAATACGATGTCCAGATTCTGTTGCCGGGCTACCCCGATGCCCTGAAGGCGGCTCGCAAGGCCGGTTCGCGCAGAAAGGCCCGTTTTCAATTGGGCCAGTACAATGTCAGCCTGTGGCAGACCAGACTGCGGGGCACAGCGGTTACGCTCTGGCTCGTGGATTGCCCTCCGCTTTTTGACCGCCCCGGAAACCCCTACAAAAACGAGGAAGGCAAAGATTGGTGGGACAACGCCCACCGGTTTGCGTTGTTTGGCAAGGTTGGCGCCATGATCGCCATGGGCGAAGCAGGTGTGACCTGGCGGCCCGATCTGGTGCACTGCAACGACTGGCAAACCGGACTGATCCCCGTGTTTCTGAATACCTATCAGGATCGACCAGGCACTGTTTTTACCATTCACAACCTGGCCTACCAGGGGCTGTTTTCCCACGAGACTTTCCGTGCCCTGGGTCTGCCTGATTCACTCTGGAGCCTTGAGCAACTGGAATTCTACGGCCAGCTCTCGTTTATCAAGGGCGGCCTGGTGTTCAGTGATCGTATAACCACCGTCAGCCCGACCTACGCTCAGGAAATTCAGACTCCGCAATTCGGCAATGGTCTTGATGGCCTCCTCCGGCATCGGCAGCACGCGTTGACCGGAATTCTCAACGGCATCGATTCCCGGGTCTGGAATCCGGAGGAGGACCCGGAACTGGCCTTTCATTATGGCCGGGACCACTTGAAGAATAAGGCCCAGTGCCAGGCCAACCTGCAACAGGAACTTGGGCTGGAAGTAAACGGCGGCCCGTTGCTGGGTTTCATCGGTCGTCTGGTGGAACAGAAAGGCGTGGACTGGTTGCTGTCCATGATGCCGGATTTGCTGGAACAGGGCTGCCAGTTTGTGATCCTTGGCTCCGGGGAGGAACGCTACCAGGAACCCCTGAAACAACTGGCCAGGCAATGGCCGGGACAGATGTCCCTTACCCTGGGCTACAACGAGGGGTTGTCCCATCGCATCACCGCCGGTAGTGACCTGTTCCTGATGCCTTCGAGATTTGAACCCTGCGGGCTTAACCAGATGTACAGCCTCAGGTACGGGACAATTCCGGTGGTGCATGGTGTTGGCGGACTGGCCGATACGGTGCAGGACCCTCAGGACGTGGGAATCGACAAGGCCAACGGGTTCGTTTTTACCGGCGCCAGTGCCGGGTCGCTTCTGGCTACCGTGAAGCGGGCGCTACAGGTTTTTGATAAGCGCAAACAGTGGCGACGGTTGCAGGAAAACGGTATGGCAATTGATTTTTCCTGGAAGCAGCGCGCCCGCACCTATGGCGACTTGTATAAGCGCATCCTCAAAGAACGTGATCATCAACAGCTGGATTAGTGCGAGCGTTTGCCCGCCTGGAGGCAACCAGAATGCATAAAGCAACAGAATTCCGACTTGAGGCCCACCCCCTGATTCCTGAAACCCTGGAACGGCTGGAAGAGCTCGCCAACGACCTGTTCTACAGTTGGGATCATGACGTGCGCAGCCTGTTTGCCAGGATTGACCTCCGGCTCTGGCAGAAAGTGGAACACAACCCAAAGCTGTTCCTCCGGCGGGTTGCCCAGGACAGGCTCGATGAGGCCTCCGAAGATCGTGCATTTCTGGCGGAATATCGCCGGGTACTGAGCAGCTACGATGCTTACCTGGAGGCCGGTCCAGGTCCGGAAGTGACCGAAAAGTTGGATCCGGAGCAGGCCCTGGTGGCGTACTTCTGTGCCGAATTTGGCTTCCACGAGAGTTTCCCGATCTATTCGGGCGGCCTGGGGATACTGGCCGGGGATCACTGCAAGGCCGCCAGTGACCTCGCCCTGCCTTTTGTCGCCGTCGGCCTGCTGTACCAGCAAGGCTACTTTATCCAGAGTATCGATGCCCATGGCCAGCAGATCGCCCGCTACCAGTCTCACTCCAGCGATGAGCTGCCGATAACCCCTGTGCTATCGGACGGCGAGGTACTTAAGGTTTCCGTTCCCTTCCCCGGCCGCGATGTGGTGGCACGGGTATGGGAGGCACGGGTTGGCCATATCCGGTTGTATCTGCTGGACAGCAATACCGAGGAAAACAGCCCGGAGGATCAGAAGCTGACCCTCCAGCTATACGGTGGCGACGAATCGACTCGAATCAGCCAGGAGATGCTGCTGGGCATCGGTGGCACCCGGGTTTTAGAGGCCCTGAATTTGACGCCGACGGTCTGGCACATCAACGAGGGCCATGCTGCGTTTCAGATTCTCGAGCGTTGCCGGCAAACCATGGCGTCCGGCTTGGGGTTCGAGGCAGCGCTGGAAGCGGTTGCCGGCGCTACGCTGTTCACCACCCATACACCCGTTCCCGCCGGGCACGACATTTTTCCACGGTCCCTTGTTCATCATGCCCTCGGCCGTTTTCTGGAAGAGTCCGGGCTGGATTTCGATCAGGTGTTTAATCTCGGCGCGAAAGACGGCGGGGACAGTTTCAATATGACCAGTCTCGGGCTCCGCGGCTCACGTTTCCACAATGGTGTCAGCCGCATTCATGGTGGTGTCGCCTCGCTCATGGAGGGCGATATCTGGCCGCAGGTTCCGCCCAGGGAGAATCCCATTGGTTACATCACCAATGGCGTGCATGTACCTACCTTTCTAGCCCCGGAATGGTCGAGCCTGTTTGATATTCAGGCGCCCACCTGGAAAAGCGAGCTGAGGAACCCGGATTTCTGGGGATTCATCGACCAGATTCCGGATTACCACTACTGGAGCGTACACAAAGCGCTGAAGCAGCAAATGGGCGAATATATTGTCCGGCGCCTGAAACGCCAGCATAAACGCAATGGCATAGGCCACTCCGTGACAGACCGGATGACGCGACAACTGATTTCCTCGGAAAAAGACACACTGGTCATAGGTTTTGCCAGACGTTTCGCCACCTACAAACGCGCGACGCTGATCTTTTCAGATCTGGAGCGGCTGGAGCAGATTCTCACCAATCCGGACCGCCCGGTGGTATTGGTGTTCGCCGGCAAGGCGCACCCGAAAGATAAACCCGGCCAGCAACTGATCAAGGTTATTCACGATCTCTCCATGCATCCATCGCTGATGGGGCACCTGATTTTGCTGGAGGACTACGACCAGGCCATGGCCCGCCGTCTGCTCAGTGGTGTGGATAT
>JAWWAT010000337.1:0-4259 GCA_033721635.1 Marinobacter sp.
CCTCCCGCTTGAACTCCTCGATCTCCACCGCCACGGAATAAGGCAATTCGGCCCCCAACTGGCGGGTGATTTTTTCCCGGACAATCTCCGACGCCAGGAAACGCTCACTGCGATCGGTGATCTGGTCGTCCGGGTAGAAGTGGATACTCTCCGGCAGGTAACGCCCCACCGCCTCTTCCAGAGGCTCAAGATTGGTCTCTTTCAGGGCAGAAAGGGGAATGATCTCGGCAAACTCGCGCTTTTTGGAGAGCATATCCAGATGCGGAAGCAGGCTTTCCCGCTTTTCGATCTTATCGACCTTGTTTACCGCCAGGATCACCGGGCATTTCAGCCGGCTGAGCTTCTCCAGAACCATCTCATCCGCGGTCGTCCAGGCCAGCTGATCCACAACGAACACCACCACATCGACATCAATGAGCGCCGAGGTGGCGGCCTTGTTCATGTAACGGTTGATGGCCCGGGGCTCTTCCTCATGCATGCCCGGCGTGTCCACGTAGATCGCCTGCACCGGCCCCACGGTCTTGATACCAAGCACCTGATGCCGGGTGGTTTGAGGCTTGCGGGAGGTGATGCTCAGTTTCTGCCCGAGGATGTGGTTCAGCAACGTGGACTTGCCCACGTTCGGACGGCCAACGATGGCCACGAAACCGCAGCGACTGTCCGGGTTTTCTGGACGGGTGATATCGTTCATTACTGGTTCTCCACGCCCAGTTCTTTCAGGGCGTTACGGGCTGCCTGCTGCTCGGCCACCCGGCGGCTGCTACCGGTCCCGGTGGTCTTTCGGTCCAGCGACGGCAGCGCACAGGATACGTGGAATGTCTGGTTGTGGGCCTCGCCGTCCACGGAAATGACGTCATAGCGTGGAAGTGGAAACTGGCGGGACTGAAGGTATTCCTGCAAACGGGTCTTGGGGTCCTTCTGGGTATCCTGAAGATCAAGTTTCTCCAGGCGGTGCTCAAACCAACGCAAGACCTGCTCCCGGCAGGTGTGAAAGTCGCTGTCCAGGTAAATCGCACCAATAATGGACTCCACGGCGTCGGCCAGGATGGACTCCCGACGGAAACCGCCGCTTTTCAGTTCGCCTGACCCCAGACGCAGGTAACTTCCAAGCTGGAACTCGCGACCAATCTCTGCGAGTGTCACACCCTTTACCATGCGGGCCCGCAGGCGGCTCAACTGGCCTTCACGGGCTTTTTCGAAGTGCAGAAACAGATACTCGGCAATAACCATGTTCACAATGGAGTCGCCGAGGAATTCGAGGCGTTCGTTATTCTGGTTCCCGTAGCTTCGGTGAGTGAGTGCCAGCAGAAGTCGCTCCGGCGATTTGAACTGATAGCCGATGCGCCGCTGTAACTGATCCAGGTCCGGTTGTGAACTCACTTGCCCTTCATCTCATAGGTGTGTTTGAAGTGAACCACCGTGTCCACATTACTGAACAGGTTGTTGCGCACTTCGTAATCAACATTGATGACGACCAGCTCGCCGTCTTTATCGACCGAAATATTCTTGGCATCGAAACCCCGGACATTGTTCACACTGAGTCGTTTGTTAATCAGTGTGCGGACCTGGGCCGGGCCCATCTGAGAGAGCCCCTCTGTGCCGTCAAGACTTTCCAGTGCCTCCTGAATGGTGATGTCGTCCAGGTAGGCCGGGCCCAGCTTGATCACCAGCGTCAGCAGACCACCAAAGAACAGCACCATAACCATCATGACCAATGCCGAGGCACCCCGCTGACGGCCCATGCCGGAAAGATTGTTTTTCTTCATTATGACTGCGCTCCAGATAGTCCGAGTTACTCGATTCCGCCTACACGCTCAAAGGATGGCAGACTGGTAAGGGATTTCCAGTGCATCCAGATGGCAAAGGCCTTGCCCACCACCAGCTCGTCCGGGACCGTACCCCAGTACCTGCTGTCATTACTGTTGTCGCGATTATCTCCCATGACAAAATAATGGCCTTCAGGCACCAGCCACTCGCCCTCACCACTGCCGCCGGGCCGCCCCATGGTCAGGAAAATGTCGTGCTCGACTTCACCCAGATCTTCACGACGCAGCTCCATCGGCGGCAGTCTGGCGATAAATCGCGTTTCGACCTTCTTGCCGTTGATAAACAACTGCTTGTCACGGTAGCGGATATGATCGCCCGGCAGACCAATCACCCGTTTGATGTAGTTGGTGTGACCATCTTCCGGGTAGCGGAACACCATGATATCGCCTCGCTGTGGGTCGCCAACCGGGATCACTTTGGTTCCCGCAACAGGCAGCCTTAATCCATAGGCGTATTTGTTCACCAGAATGAAGTCGCCCACTTCCAGGGTGGGCAGCATGGAGCCCGACGGAATCTGGAACGGCTCGACGAGGAAGGAGCGCAGAACCAACACGATTGCCAGCACCGGGAAAAACGATCGGCTGAGGTCGACCAGATATGGTTCTTTCGGTTCCTCGGATTCTCCGGAGGAGCTATCGCCTACTTCTCCGGCAGCGCCACTGGCACGGTAGGCAGCGAGACGACGCTCACGAAGAAACAGCTTGTCCGCCAGCCAGATCAGACCTGTTGCGAAGGTCAGTACCACCAGTACCAGGGGAAAATCGATATCCATCCAGGAGGCCTTTTATTTATCCACTTTCAGTACGGCAAGAAACGCTTCCTGAGGCACCTCGACATTACCCAGCTGCTTCATACGCTTTTTACCTTCTTTCTGCTTCTGCAGCAGTTTCTTCTTCCGGCTGACGTCACCACCGTAACACTTGGCGGTTACGTTCTTGCGCAGCGCCTTGACCGTGACCCGCGAGACCACCTGGTTGCCGATGGCGGCCTGAATGGCAATATCGAACATCTGCCGCGGAATCAGTTCTTTCATCTTTTCGATCAGTTGGCGACCTTTGTAATGGGCCTGTTCCTTGTGAACGATGAGAGCCAGGGCATCGACACGCTCGCCGTTGATCAGTACGTCCAGCCGCACCAGATTAGCGGTCTGGAACCGGGTAAAGTGGTAATCGAGGGACGCAAAGCCGCGGCTGGCCGACTTGATCCGATCGAAGAAGTCCATCACCACCTCGGCCATGGGCAGCTCGTAGGTGAGCTGAACCTGGGTCGTCATGAAGTGCATGTTCTTCTGGACGCCGCGCTTCTCCTCGCACAGGGCGATTACGTTACCGATGTGCTCCTGGGGCACCAGGATATTCGCTTCCACAATCGGCTCACGCATTTCCTCGATAGAACCAATATCCGGAAGCCGGGACGGGTTGTCTACCGACAGGGTCTCACCCTGTTTGGTAACCACCTCATAGATAACCGTCGGCGCCGTGGTGATCAGGTCGATGTCGTATTCCCGTTCCAGCCGCTCCTGGATAATCTCCATATGCAGCATACCGAGGAAACCACAGCGGAAACCGAAGCCGAGGGCATCGGAGTTCTCCGGCTCGAAAAACAGCGAGGCATCGTTCAGGGTGAGTTTTTCCAGAGCATCCCGGAAATCATTGTAGTCATCGGCACTGACCGGGAACAGGCCTGCATAGACCTGGGGCTTGACCTTCTTGAACCCAGGGAGCATGGGCGTCTGCTCGGCGAACTTCTGGTGCACAATGGTGTCGCCCACGGGGGCACCGTGGATGTCCTTGATGCCTGCCACTACGAAACCGACGTCGCCGGATTCCAGCACGTCGGTGTCTTTCGGTTTGGGATTGAAAATACCGACCTTGTCGGCGTTCCAGGCCTTGCCAGTGGACTTAATGACGATCTTGTCGCCCTTTCTCAGGGTACCTTCGGTCACCCTGACCAGCGACACGACGCCGAGATAATTGTCGAACCAGGAATCAATGATCAGAGCCTGCAGCGGCGCATCGCGGTCACCCTTCGGTGGTGGGATCTTCCTGATCAGGTCCTCGAGCACATCCTCAACACCCATACCACTCTTGGCGCTGCAGCGGACCGCATCAGAGGCTTCGATACCGATAATATCCTCGATTTCCGCGGCCACCCGTTCCGGTTCTGCCTGGGGCAGGTCCATCTTGTTCAGAACCGGCACCACTTCCAGACCCTGTTCAATAGCGGTATAGCAGTTGGCCACGGACTGGGCTTCAACGCCCTGCCCGGCGTCAACCACCAGCAAAGCTCCCTCGCAGGCATAGAGCGAGCGCGAGACCTCATAGGAGAAGTCCACATGGCCCGGAGTGTCGATGAAGTTCAGTTTGTATTCATGACCGTCACGGGCCTTGTAATTCAGCGTGACACTCTGGGCCTTGATGGTTATCCCTCGC
>JAWWAT010000338.1:0-4222 GCA_033721635.1 Marinobacter sp.
CCCCATCAGGGCTTCCGCTGCGTCGTCAATCATCCTGAGCCGATAAACTAAGGAAGGCCAGGAATCCGTCAAAAAAATCGAAGTGCCGAGCTAACATTTCGTCTTCGAAGCTTCGATTTCTGTTTCAAATGAACCCCACGTAACCCTCCCCCGGATGCGCCCGTGCATTGGTGAAGGTAGACTGACCGTCATGAACGCTGGCCTGGATTTTTCCGGGCCAGTTTATTTTCACGGTATGCAGGGTTCACCATGGACGACCAATCCACAAACACGGAACCGGCGGACGAGAAAAAGCGCCTGCTGATTTCATCTGATCTTGCCACGCCGATATACGGTTTGTTCAGCCTGGGCATTCTGTACACCCTGTATGTGGCTCACCAGATCGTCCTGCCCATTATTCTCGCGGTAATGACAAGCTTGCTGCTCTCGCCCTTGGTCAAGAAGGCGTACGTTAAGTGGCGGGTCCCCCGGGTGATCAGTTCCCTCGTGTTCGTGCTTCTCGTACTCGCCGGAATCGTCGGAATTACACTGGCTGTTGCGACGCCTGCCCTCAAGTGGGT
This sequence comes from Marinobacter sp., assembly GCA_033721635.1. Taxonomy (GTDB): domain Bacteria; phylum Pseudomonadota; class Gammaproteobacteria; order Pseudomonadales; family Oleiphilaceae; genus Marinobacter. The sequence continues at coordinate 561 of JAWWAT010000338.1, forward strand.
TGAGGAGGTGCCACAGGGGATATCGAGGCTTCTGGTGGGTGAGAGCGAGATCAGTCGCCAGATCGCCAGGGTCACGGAGTCCGCCGAACAGGTTGAGAAATCCGTTGAGGAGCTTTCCGAGTCAGAAAGACCGCAGCCGGCTGCGGTTGTTCTGCAAACGGATTCCTGGCGCAATCAATTAATGACCAAGGCCTGGAATGGCATCGCTGGCCTGGCGCTGGCCCTGGCGTTGACCTATTTCCTGTTGGTGAGCGGTGATCGGCTGACCAAGAATTTTGTGCGTCAGCTCCCCATTAATGAGAGAAAAACGGTGTTGCGGATTACCCATGATTCCCAGCATCAGATTGCCCAATACCTTGGCGTTCTCAGTTTGAGTAACCTTGCAGTGGGTACCACTACCGGGTTGATATGCTGGGGTGTGGGACTTCCTGATCCCGCTGTCTGGGGTCTGGTAGCTGGTCTCGCCCGTTTTATTCCCTATTTGGGCAACATCCTCTCCATATCCATGCTTACGATCGTGTCGGCCGTCAGTCTGGACGAACTCTGGATGATGGCTATTGCCCCTCTGGGCTTCCTCGGTTTAACCATGCTGGTGGGATTATTTATCGAGCCCTGGATTCACGGTTTCCGGATGGCGATCAATCCGGTGATCATCTTTGTCTCGATCTTTTTCTGGGGCTGGCTCTGGGGGCCGGTAGGCGTGCTTCTGGCGGTGCCCTTGATGACGGTCATTCAGGTGGTGCTCAAGCAGATTCCCAAGCTGCGACCGGTCTATAAAGTGATTGCGAGGTAGCCTGATAATGGATACCCGCAACATGCCCTGACACCCGTCCTAAAGTCACCTATCCTCTCTGAATACCCGAAATTCAGCAAACAGGGAGGATCGTTCGCCCATGATCCCGAATACCATGAAAGCCATGGTTCTGACCGGTCACGGTGGAGTCGATAAACTGGAGTATCAGGACGTGCCCGTTCCTGCTCCGGGACCGGGCGAGGTGCTCGTCCAGGTTACGGCCACGGCGAAGAACAACACCGACCGCAAAGCGCGGGAAGGGTTATATCCCACCAAGAAAGGCGAAATGACATCCTTTCAGATGGGCGGTAAGCCCACGCTGGTTTTTCCGCGGATTCAGGGGGCAGATATCGCCGGCCGAGTTGTGGCCGTTGGTAACGGCGTGGATGGGTCCCGCATCGGCGAGCGAGGCCTGCTGGATTTCAACATCTACGCCAACGACCGGCGGGACATCAATCTCACACCCGATTACTTCGGCCACGGTGCCGATGGCGGCTACGCCGAATACGTGGCACTGCCGTCCGAACAGTTTCATCACATACCCAACGCCGAGCTGGCGGATGCCGAAGTGGCGTCCATGGGGATGTGTTCCTACCAGACCGCCATGCACATGCTTACCTCCGCCAACATCCAGGCCGGAGAACGAGTGCTGGTTACCGGCGCCAGCGGCGGCGTTGGCACGGCCCTGATCCAGCTTTGCCGGATCATGGGGGCCATTCCCTATGCCCTGAGCAAACAGGACAAGGCAGCAGCTCTGCTGGAGCTGGGTGCAGAGGCGGTGCTGGACCGCTCCGATATGGACAGCTTTGTGGACCGTGTGAAAGCGGAAACCGGAGGCAAGCCCATCGATGCGGTGATGGACCTGGTGGGTGGTGAGATGACCGATGTGTTCATCGACACCATGATCTTCGATATGAATGCCCGCGGCACTTATCCGCGCCTGAGCATTGCCGGTGCCAGCGGCGGCAATATCAGCGAAATCCTGTGGACCCGGATCTACCTGTACCAGGTGCAGATTTTCGGGGTATCCCACGGCACCCGGGAAGAGGCGGAACAATTGATGGCCTGGATCCGGGGAGGGCAACTGAAACCTGTTCTGCACGGTGCATTCAGGCTCTCTGATCTGCACCGGGCAGAAGAATACTTTGTGAACCGGGGTAGCAATTATCTCGGCAAGATCGTGATCGTTCCCGACTCACAATGGGAAGAACACGGCCAATCCTGGTCACTGGAGCGCGCTCGATGAAACCGGAACTGACCATTCAGTTGATGGATACCCATGCCGGCGGTGATGTCAGCCGGATTGTGACCGGTGGGATAGACTTGTTGCCGGGCGATACCGTTCGGGCGCAGATGGAATATCTCCGAGATGATGCGGACGGGCTGCGCCGGCTGCTTCTGGAGGAGCCTTACGGCGTGCCGGAGATGTCTGTGGATCTGCTGGTACCGCCAACCGATCCGCGGGCAGCCGCCGGTTACATCATCATGGAAGTCATGGGCTACCCGATCTACTCCGGCTCCAACACCATCTGCACGGCCACCGCCGTGCTGGAAGCGGGCATTGTGCCGAAGCAGGAAGGCAACCAGAGCTTCATGCTGGAGTCACCGGCGGGTCTGGTCCAGATCGAGGCGACGGTCCACGACGGCGTGGTGGAAGCCATCACCTGCGAGGGGCTGCCCAGCTATATCCATACCTACAAAGCCAGCATCGATGTGCCCTCGCTGGGTAAGGTTACCTACAGTGTTGCCTACAGCGGTGGCTTTTATGCGTTGGTGGATGCGTCCAGTCTGGGCTTCGATCTGACCCTGGACGAAGAGCGCAAGCTGTCGGAAACCGCCCATGCCATTGTTGAGACCATCCAGGCCGAGGAGGGCTTCTCCCATTACACCCTTGGCGATGTCGGGCCGTTGCCGTTCCTGCACTTCATGGGACCTGTGGAGCATGTGGCCGAGGGCTATTACCGGTCACGGTCGGCAACCTATGTGCATCCCGGTGTGATCTGCCGGAGTACAACGGGCACAGGCACCTCCGCACGCCTGGCGTTGATGAACTATGAGGGCAGCATAAAGCCGGGCGACAAGCTCGAGACCGTTTCCCTGAGGGAGACCGGTTTTATCGGCGAATTTGCCTCCGTCGAGCAAGAGGGTGAGTACCAGGTGATCAAGAACAGCATCACCGGTAAGGGCTATGTCATCGCCCGCTCCGATATTGTGGTCAACTGCGACGACCCCATGGTGGAGTGCGGATCCCTGCACCACATTCTGTCGACCCGCCATACCGGAAAAATTACCCCTCAATCCTGAGGTCCTTTCCGGATTGCTTTTCCGGGCGCGGCCGGCCGGCTGCGCCCGGTTTCCCGCCTCATAAAACAAGGCATATTTCTTCCTTTTTGGTCTAAAGTTTACCTTTACGTAAAGTGAAGCCTGTGCTAAACCTTGACCCGTGCTTTCAATGATAAAAACAACAGGAGTTGAGAATGAGCCTTCCGGAATATACCGACGTTTACAACAACTTCGATCCTGCTGCTCTGGAAGCGGACATCCTGGATGGACGTCTGGATAGCGGGCTCAATGTTTGCCACGAAATCTGCGACAAGTGGGCGGATGACCCCAGTCGTGTTGCTCTGTACTACGAAACCGAAGATGGCGGTGATGGCAGCCTGACCTTTGCCGAGCTGAAAGAGGCTTCTGCGCGCTTCGCCAATTATCTGAAATCCCAGGGCATCGGGAAGGGCGATCGGGTGGCTGCACTCCTGCCACGCACCCCGGAGTTGCTGATCGTAATCGCGGGAACTCTTCGTGCCGGTGCCGTGTATCAGCCGCTGTTCACGGCGTTTGGCTCCGGCGCCATTGAATACCGGTTTGAACG
>JAWWAT010000339.1:0-4205 GCA_033721635.1 Marinobacter sp.
GCCGTGCGCAAAGTGCTGGAGCGCACCCTCGGCGTGCCCATCTTCCAGGAACAGGTGATCAAACTGGCCATGGTGGCGGCCGGCTTTTCCGCCGGCGAAGCCGACCAGCTCCGCCGGGCCATGGCCGCCTGGAAATCCCACGGCGACCTGACCCCGTTCCGGGAGAAACTGGTCACCGGTATGCTCGAGCGTGGGCACGATGCCGACTTCGCCGAACGGCTGTACCAGCAGATCTGCGGCTTTGGCGGCTATGGCTTTCCTGAATCCCATGCCGCCAGCTTTGCCCTGCTGGTCTACGTCTCTGCCTGGATCAAACGGCACTATCCGGCAGCCTTTTATTGCGCCCTGTTGAACAGCCAGCCCATGGGGTTCTATTCGCCTTCACAACTGGTGCAAGACGCACGGCGGCACAATGTCACCGTGCTGCCGCCGGACGTGAATGCCAGCCAGTGGGACCACACCCTGGAGGGTAAAGAACGCCATCTGCGCCTGGGCCTGAGAATCATCCAGGGCCTGTCGGTTAATGGCGCTGAACGCATCCACCAGAACCGACCCGACGCCGGCTATCGCTCCGCCAGCGAACTTCGCCGCCTGGCCGCCCTGAACCAGCGGGATATGGAACTGCTCGCTGGCGCCAACGCCATGCCAGGCTTCACCGCGAACCGCCACCAGGCGTACTGGCAGCTGCTCGATCACGAACAGCCCACGGAACTGTTCGCTGAAGAAGTCGCTGTCGACTACCAGCCGGACTATTGCCAGCAACTGCCGGAACCCTCGGAAGGCCAGAACGTTCTGGCCGATTACGCCAGCCAGGGCCTCACCCTCCAGCGTCACCCCCTGGCGCTACTCCGGGAACAGGGCCACCTGAAGTTCTGCCTTAGCGCCGAACAGCTCAAATCCACCAAAGCCGGCATCCCGGTCCAGGTCGCCGGCCTGGTCACCGGCCGCCAACGCCCCGGCTCCGCCTCCGGGGTTACCTTCGTCACCCTGGAAGACGAAACCGGCAATGTGAACGTGGTGGTGTGGCTGGAAACGGCACGGCGACAGCGCAAGCCGTTACTGACTGCCCGATTGCTGCATGTAAAGGGAGTGCTGGAGCGCCAGGGGGATATTGTGCATGTGATGGCGGGGAGGCTTTCAGATCTCAGCCATCTGATTCAGTCGCTACCCGTTCACGCCAGGAACTTTCACTAGACACAAAAAAACCCCGCACAATGGCGGGGTTTTCGGTACTGCGACAAATGAATCAGCTCAAAAGCTTGATCATCACACCGGCAGCAACCGCAGAGCCGATAACACCGGCCACGTTCGGACCCATGGCGTGCATCAGCAGGAAGTTCTGCGGGTTGGCTTCCAGACCAACCTTGTTGGAGACCCGCGCTGCCATCGGCACCGCAGATACACCGGCAGAACCGATCAGCGGGTTGATCTGCTCCTTGCTCAGCTTGTTCATCAGCTTCGCCATCAGAACACCGGTCGCCGTGCCAACACCAAAGGCCACAATGCCAAGGCCCAGGATACCCAGGGTCTGGCCATCCAGGAACTTGTCTGCCATCAGCTTGGAGCCAACGGACAGGCCCAGGAAAATGGTCACGATGTTGATCAAGGCGTTCTGGGCGGTGTCGCTCAGGCGCTCAACCACGCCACACTCGCGCATCAGGTTACCGAAGGTGAACATACCCAGCAGCGGCGCTGCATCCGGAAGGAACAGCACGACGGCAATCAGGACCACCAGCGGGAAAATGATTTTTTCCTGCTTGCTCACCGGGCGGAGCTGGGACATCTTGATGGCCCGCTCTTTCTGGCTGGTCAGCGCCTTCATGATCGGCGGCTGAATCATCGGCACCAGCGCCATGTAGGCGTAGGCCGAGACCGCAATGGCACCCAGCAGATGCGGAGCCAGAACGCTCGATACGTAGATCGAGGTAGGACCGTCCGCACCACCGATGATACCGATGGCAGCCGCTTCAAGGATGGTGAAATCCAGAACACCGGTCCAGTCCAGCAGCGCAGCACCAATGACCGTACCGAAGATACCGAACTGTGCAGCGGCACCGAGCAGCAGGGTCTTGGGGTTGGCAAGCAGCGGACCGAAGTCGGTCATGGCACCCACGCCCATGAAGATCAGCAGCGGCCCAACGGTGCTGCCGATGATCACGGAGTAGAAGTTGTACAGCATGCCATTGCCGTAACCAAAGTCCTGGGCAAGGGAGTTCGCCGCCGCCATTTCAGAGTAGCTTGCCTCTTTAACGGCCTGCTTGAAGGCTTCTTTGAGCTCAGGGGTTACCGCCTGCCCGGCCTGATAAGCCACATCCAGAGGTGCAGCCAGAGCAGCCAGAATCTGGGTTGACTCATTCTTCAGGGCGAAGTGGATGGCATTTTCCGCCGCAGTCAGGGCCAGGCCTGCCTCCGGAATATTCGCCAGAATGCCGCCGAACCCGATGGGTACCAGAAGCAACGGCTCAAATTTCTTGTTGATCGCAAGATAGAGAAGCAAGAGGCCGATGGCGATCATGATCACCTGGCCGATCTCGATGTTGAACAGGCCACTGCCTGTCCAGAGTGTCATTAACTTTTCCATGGAATGCTGGCCCTTATGCGATTGTCAGCATTTCGTCATCAGGGGAGACGGCATCGCCAACCTTGATGAAGACTTCACCGATTGTGCCGGCTTTCGGCGCGCGAACCTCGGTTTCCATTTTCATGGCCTCGAGGATAATCATCACATCGCCCTCTTCCACGGTGTCACCCGGTGAAACCAGGACCTTGAAGATGTTGCCGCCCAGAGGCGCAACCACAGGCTCACCTTCACCGGCTGCAGGTGCCGGAGCCGAGGAAGCGGCCGGTGCGGAGGCAGCAGCACCGCCCTCGCCCTGGATCTGGGTGATCTCGCCACCTTCGGAAACGGCAACGACGAACTTCTTGCCATTTACTTCAACGGTGTAGGTCTCGGGGCCTTCAGACTTCTTGGCCGGCGCGGCGCTTTCGGCGGTCGGAACCGGCTCGAACGCATCCGGGTTGTCACGGTTTTCCAGGAACTTCAGACCAATCTGCGGGAACAGCGCGTAGGTCAGAACGTCGTCTACGGTGTTTTCCGCCAGCCTGATGCCCTTCTCTTCGGCAAGCTTCTGAAGCTCATCGGTCAGCTTGTCCATTTCCGGCTCAAGCAGGTCCGCCGGACGACAGGTCACAGGCTCTTTGCCATCCAGAACACGCTCCTGCAGCTCCTTGTTCATGGGCGCCGGTGCAGCACCGTATTCGCCTTTCAGGATTGCGGAGGTTTCCTTGGAGATAGACTTGTAGCGCTCGCCGGTCAGAACGTTCAACACCGCCTGGGTACCGACGATCTGGGAAGTCGGGGTTACCAGCGGAATGAAGCCCAGGTCTTCACGGACCTTGGGAATCTCGTCCAGCACCTCGTCGAACTTGTCGCTGGCGTTCTGCTCACGGAGCTGGTTTTCCATGTTGGTGAGCATGCCACCCGGTACCTGGGCAATCAGGATACGGGAGTCGGTGCCACGCAGGCTGCCTTCGAACTTCGCGTACTTCTTGCGCACCTGGCGGAAGTAAGCGGCAATTTCTTCCAGCAGGTTCAGATCCAGGCCGGTATCACGGTCTGTACCCTCAAGAATCGCAACCACGGCTTCGGTGGGCGAATGGCCGTAAGTCATACTCATTGAGGAAATCGCGGTATCCACGTTATCGATACCGGCTTCCGCCGCCTTGATGGCGGTAGCAGTCGACATGCCGGTGGTGGCGTGGCACTGCATGTGAATCGGAATGTCCAGCTCTTTCTTCAGACGGCTGACCAGGTCATAGGCCACGTAAGGCTTGAGGATACCGGCCATGTCCTTGATCGCGATGGAGTCCGCGCCCATGTCGGCGACTTCTTTCGCAAGCTCAACCCACATATCGATGGTGTGCACTGGGCTGGTGGTGTAGGCAATGGTGCCCTGGGCGTGTTTGCCAGTCTTGCGGACAGCCTTGATGGCACGATCCAGGTTACGGGGATCGTTCATCGCATCAAAGATACGGAACACGTCGACGCCGTTTTCGGCGGCACGCTCACAGAAACGGTCAACCACATCATCCGCGTAATGACGATAGCCCAGCAGGTTCTGGCCGCGCAGCAGCATCTGCTGCTGGGTGTTGGGCATGGCTTTTTTCAGCTCGCGAATGCGCTCCCAGGGATCTTCGCCCAGGTA
>JAWWAT010000340.1:0-4202 GCA_033721635.1 Marinobacter sp.
ATCAGGCTGGAGGTGATGCCTTCATCAACAATAATGGTGTCCTCGGGCATCAGCTCGCCCACGGCTTTGCAGACTTTCTCGGCGGTGAGTTTGCCGCGAGGGCGGCCCGGCCGCCTGGCTGGCTGCAACCTGGGCTGGGACTGGCTGGCACCCACGGCGTCGTTGAGTTTATTCAGGCTGGTGGTGATGTCCTGATCCGGCGCCACCAGGGTGTGGACCTGGCAGGTGTCGGGCACCAGGTAGCTCTTCTTGCCGGGATAGGCGAAGAAGGACACCGGGGCCTTGGCATCCACCAGGATGAGATGATCCACGTCCGAAAGCTGCACCGTAGCCAGTTCCGCCAGGTAAGCCAGCCGCTCCACGTAAGGCAGCCCGGCGCCCCGTTCCATCCGGGTTGGGAAGGTTTCCGACAACAGGGTCACGCCGCTGTGCTCGGCCAGCTTGCCGGCCGCCATCAGGCTGGGTTCCCGCAGTGAATGCCCGCCCATCAAAAGGGCGACTTTCTTGCCGGAACGGATCACCCTGGCAATTTCTTCAATCCTGGCATCGTCTGCCACTTCCGGTGTGGGCGGTGCCAGCGGCGCGCTGGGCACCCCGCCCTCGCCCCAGGACACGTCTGCCGGCAATATCAGGGTGGCCACCTGCCCGGGCGCGGTGCGGGCAGCGGCAATAGCTTCGGCGGCATCCTGGCACAGGGTTTCGGTGCTCTTGGCGGTGCGAACAAACCCCGGCGACACATTGCGGGCCACGGTCTCGATATCAGACTGCAGCTGGGCATCGTATTGCACATGGTAGGTGGCGTGGTCGCCCACAATGTTCAGCACCGGCACCTTGCCCTTGCGGGCGTTGTGCAGGTTGGCCAGGCCGTTGCCCAGGCCGCACCCCAGATGCAGCAAAGTTGCGGCGGGTTTGTCGGCCATGCGGGCGTAGCCATCAGCGGCGCCGGTGGCGACACCCTCGAACAGGGCAAGAACCGCCCGCATTTTGGGCTCGTCATCCAGGGCGGCCACAAAGTGCATTTCACTGGTGCCGGGGTTGCTGAAGCAAACCTCAACACCGGCATCCACCAGGGTTTTCATCAGGGCTTGCGCGCCGTTTGTCATTGTTGTTCTCCAAGCTTTCCGGGTTCAGGGTTTCGTTTGAATAATTTGGCCACGGGGCTCAGCCTCCCGCCGCGATGGCGCGCACCGCTGCCCGGGCGGTCATGATGCAGCCCGGCAGGAAGGTACCTTCCAGGGAACGTTTGCCGTTGGCACCACCGCCACCGAAGCCTGCCGCTTCGCCCACGCAGTAGAGACCTTCAACAGGCGAGCCCTGGGCATTGAGAACGCGGCTCTGCAGATCGGTTTGCAGGCCACCCAGACTCTTGCGGGTAATCAGCTGCATGCGGATGGCGATGAAAGGGCCGGCGCCTGGTTTCTGCAACGGGGCCGGCTTGCAGGTGCGCAGGCGGTCTGGCTTCCATTCCCGGGCATGCTGGATCATCCGGATCTGAGGGTCGTCATGGAGGCTGGTGCCCGCGGCAAAATTGGCATCGAAGGCATCGGCGGTGGCCTTGAGCGTACCCGGGTTGATGTCGTTGGAACAGGTCAGCGCATTCATCTTGCCCGCCAGCTCAGTCAGGCTGTCTGCCACCAGGAAATCCCGGCTTTCATGCTGCATCTGCCGCACCAGGGCATGATTGCCCAGCAACAGCTCTTTCACAAATTGGGGGAACTGTTTGTCCCGGATGCGTGCGTTGTGCTCGGCACCAGAGATGGCGAATTCCTTGGCGGCGATGCGCCAGTTCAGCAGATGCCACGTCCAGGGTTTTTCCTGCTCTGCCACCCGCTGGCACAACCAGTGGGTATCAAAGCCGGTTACCAGGGGTTCCGGGCCAATCCGTTCACCCCGGTGGTTCAGCCAGAGGGCGGATTTACAGGGAATGGTGGAAAGGCCGTGGCCGGGAAAATGGGGGTACGGGTGCGGGAAGCCAGCCGCATAATTCCACATTTCGCCGGCGTGGGTAATCTGCCCCCCGAGAGTGTCAGCCACCCAGTGATGCATGCGGCCATCGGCATGGGGGTGCGCACCGTTCAGCATTCGGGTGGGTTGTGGGCGATCAACCGGCCAATTGGCGCGGCATTCCTTGTGGCTGCCGTTGATGCCGCCGGTGGCCAGAACCACGGCCGAAGCCGCGAAGCGAACTTCCTCGCCCGTGGACTCGTTAATGGCCAGGGCGCCACCTACCTTACCCGCTTCGTGGTCCAGTTCTGTGATGCGATGCTGGTGCAGCAAGGTGAGCTTGCCGCTGGTGTTCTCCCGGTGCAGCGCCGTCATCAGGCGACGGACCAGTTCCCGGGCGGTGCCCCAGACCACGTGGTAACGGGGCAGACGGTTGCCATCGCCAAAACGGCCACGCTCAACCCAGTTGACCGCCGGCAGGAATTTTATGCCTTCGTTGCTCAGCCAGTCGTAGACCTCGGAACGTGAATGCTCCACGTAGTAACGGGCCCACTGCAGGGGCAATTCGTCGTCGGACGCAAGCTCGCCAAAGCTGAGCCAGTCTTCCAGGGCGACCTCCGGTGTGTCCGCAATCTTCATGCGTTTCTGCAGCGGCGTGCCCACCAGCATCATGCCACCAAAGGCCCACAATGCCAGGCCACCCATCCGTTCTTCCGTGTCCCGGTCTGCCAGGGTCACGGACTTGCCGGCACGCAAGCCTTCAAGAGCGGCGACAATGCCCGCCAGCCCGCCACCGACCACCAGAATGTCTGAGGAAATCACCTTGGCCATAACGCATCCGACCCGATTGCAATGAGTTGTCAGTTTTAAAGATATACCGGTACCATGGCTTTAAAATTGACATCAGAGGCCATCAAAATTGACTTTAGAGGCCACGGTTTCCATTGGCTGGGTCAACACCGTGATCGGTGCTGCGCAGCGGCTGTCGGTAACGGCCGACCAACTGCTGGCAGAGGCGGGTATTCCGCACTCCGCCTGCGAATTGGAACGCTGGCCGATCGACGATATCACCCGGCTCTGGCACGCCGCCGAGCGCTGCACCGGCGATCCGGGGTTTGGCCTGAAAGTGGGGGCCGAGTTTTCCCCGATGAGTATCAGCGGCGTCGGCTTTGCGCTGCAATCCGCAGCCACGCTTCGGGAAGCCATCGTGATGGTTCAGCGTTTCCAGCGGCTGATCTCCGATGGCGGGCGTTTCCAGGTTGTCGCCGGCAACGCTGCCACCTGGCTGGTTTACCATCCCAGGCAGGGCCAGCTTGCCTTCAGTCCGCATCAGATTGAGGCGGTGCTGGCTTCGGTGGTGGGCTTCGGAAGTTGGGTTACAGGCACCCGAATGCAACCGGCCCGGGTGCAATTCAGCCAACCTCGGCTGGGGCCGTTGGCGGGGTATCAGACGGTATTCAACTGCCCGGTAGAGTTCGAGCAGGCATTCAGCGGGGTACTGATCGACAACAGCGTTCTGGACCAGCGCCTGCCCCAGGCGGACCCGCAGCTTGCCCAGGTCCATGAGCGCTATACAACCGCTCGCCTGGCCGCACTGTCCATCAACAGTGCGTCGGTGCCGGAGATACGACGGTGGCTCACCGCCCGGATAGGGCCAGTTCTTCCGCGCCGGGCAGACGCGGCCGAAGCTCTTGGCATCAGCGAACGCAGCCTGGCCCGCCGCCTTCATGAGCAGGGCCAGACCTTTGATGGGCTTGTAGACGACGTGCGCCGCGAAAAGGCCCTGCAGGCGGTCGCTGATTCCACCTCTTCCCTGCCGGAAATTGCCGAAGCGCTGGGGTTTGCCGAAGTAAGTACGTTCTACCGGGCATTCCGTCGCTGGACGGGAATGCCACCGGTTCGGTGGCGCAAGCAGCGCGCTGTGCTATTGTGACCGACAGGGCCAAACCCGAAGTAAGCGTGCAGTGGGTGAAGCCCTGGCAACAAATCGACACGGAGGTAGTCTTTATGCGTATCGCAAAAGAAGATGTACCTGTTCGGATCGATGCCCCCGGTGCAATAGCCCGGCAGAAGACCGATTTCGGTGATGTCACGGGCTACGGGAAGATGGGCGCCGAGTATTTTTCGTTTGGCGCCGGCACCGATATCACGGAGTTGCTTCACGGGCTTGAGAACGACAGTTGTCAGAGCCCCCATTGGGGCTATGTTGTTAGCGGTGAAATCACCGCAATTTACACCGATGGCGAGGAAGAAACCTC
>JAWWAT010000341.1:0-4202 GCA_033721635.1 Marinobacter sp.
CAATTGCACAGCCTGACGGCCGTCAAAAACGGCAGGCAGTTTTGCCTTGGGAACCGTCATGGCCCAGAACTGCCCCTGGGTTCGAAAACACTCGTTAAGGCACGCCACAGCACTATTGCAGTCGGGAGGATAGACAACGCGGGCAGTGTCACTCATTTCTCCCATCAGGACTTCGCCGAAGGCCGGATCCTGATGAGACTGCTCGTTCTTGCCGTTTTCCCAGAGGTGCGACGTCGCAATGACCGGCACGGATAACCATCGGGCGGGCCGACCGAGACTTTTCTGGTGTCGCGCAAAAATAATTTCCTGCCGAAGAGCGCCAATCATTTTCATGGCGAACGCTTCGTAGGACACCACCAGATTCATGCCTCCCTTATTACCCAGAGCGGCGCTGACAACGGCCTCCTCATTCAGGGCTGTGATTACCGAGCCGTGAAGGGATTCCGCAAGGCCGGGCTCGGGCGTCAGGGTGCGATGCTTCAGAAGGTCAAGCGACTGGTTCATCTGATTACTACGCAATTCATCCGGGTTCCCCAGACGAATACGAAGCGCCGGGTTGGCCTTTACAAGGGCAACAAACTGCCGATCAATCGCCACCATGGGCGACTCTGATACCGCCGTTTGCAACCAGACCGGTTCGGGTACAGTTTGCAGCTTGACGTCACGACAACTCAGCGGATGATCCTTTTCCGCAGGCCGATCGTCTGCCCGGTGAGTTGCCAGCACGTCGCGGGCGCCGTGAATCTCGATCTCGGGCACAAACAAACGGGCAATGGATTCGTTAAAGTGCCTGCGCGAGACCTCATCAAATCTCGGTATTGCCGGAAGCGGGGTACCATGCGCCGCGTTTGAGCCAGCACCATAGAAACCATAGCCTTTGACCGTCTCGGCAATCAGATAGGGGAGCTTTACAGGGTACCTCATGTGGCCGGCGCTGACCTGTTCGCTGCACGCCTGAAGCCTCGATTCGGCCTCGAAGATGCCCCAGATAAAGGCCGCAGGATCGCGGCCATCAATGAGTATGGGGTAAAAGCCATTGAGCTCCAGGTGCTGCCGGAACCAGTCCGTCCCCCCTTGCAGAAAAATGGTTGACCGTTGATCAATGCGGCGCCCGTTAGCAATCATCACCGGGGTCACCAGGCCACAGTCCTCGGCTCGCCACCAGCGGCTTGCCCAGTCGCTGCCCCGCTGCTCCTCAAATGCCCCATCACTGAGAAACGCGACCAGACGCTCCCCCGGCAGCGGCATGTGGGTGTATTGCAGTTCAGCGAAGCCCAGATATCCGCCCTCGATCAGCCCGCCGGCAGTGTGGGGGTTGACGTGACTGCCCAGGGGAACCCCCGGTGTGCCATCCGGAGTGACGGCGTAGCTGTAAAAGTCACTCACCAGCCGGGACAGCCCCACCTCGTCGAGCGTGTACCGAGCCTGCTGTTCTGGATGCAGATTGCCGAGCAGTATGTTGACGCTTTCGATAGCCGCCACACAGTGCCCCTGCCCCATCAGCCAGCTACGGGTCAGCCCCGCCAACGCGTTGGCGGCCGTGTAGCCAAGATAGGCAGGCACCATGTTCAGCGAACCACCGGTATGCCCCTGAGGATTTTCCTTGAAGTCATCCGCCGCCAGCGGCTGTCCGGACAGGTCCACTCTGCTGGCATAAGTCATGTGGGCTACCAGCCACATGGCCGCGTTGGTGAGGGTGTCTGCAGCCTCGAAAATAATCAGGGCATCGTCGAGCGAGTCATAACGCCCGGCACAAACGAGTTCCTGGCACAGGTCGAACACGCGCACCTGGGTCAAATCGGTATGTTCGATCACCCCGCGCCCTTTTGCCCAGTTGGCAAACTGGGGGTAACGCTGCCGGTATTGGGCAGCACGCTGCTGGATTCGATGTGAATCCTCAATGGAATAGCCGTTCATGATCTCTCCCTGATAACTCTACTGACGTTAATGGTGGCCAACTAGAAATCCTCGCCGTAAATATCCGGATTACCCCGGGTATTTGCCCGGTCTCACATCAAAGACGCAAAATGGATTGGTAGCTTGCCACCTCCACCTCAAACCGGGTGTTCTGACGCAAGTGATCCTTCATGGCCTCCAGCGCATCAGGGTCTCCATGAATCAAGTTGATCGGCGTTTCGGGGGCTAAGTCACTTTGAGCCAGCCACTGTTCGATCTCTGTGAAATCTCCATGTCCGGAAAGCCCACTCAACACCTCCAGCCGGGCCTTGACCGGAATCCAGTCGCCGTGGATCTTGATCCTTTCCGCTCCATCAACCATTTTGGCGCCTCGTGTCCCCCCTGCCTGATAACCGGCAAAGATAACGGTTGTACGGTGCTGGCCGAGGAGACGTTTGAAGTGATGAAGAATGCGACCGCCCGTTGCCATACCGCTGCCTGCAATAATTACGTGCGGGTAGGCCTGGTCAGCCAGCGCCTTGGAGTCTTGGACGCTGCGGCTATAGTGAACGGTGCTGCACATTTCATGGCATTCTGAACTGCTCAACCGATGCTGATCTTCGTAGCGGCAGTAAATCTCAGAAACATCAATCGCCATGGGGCTATCCAGATAAACTGGCAACCTTGGAATTCGTCCCGCCTTCATCAGGTCGGTGAGCATATGCTGCAAGACCTGCGCTCTGCCCACGGCAAAGGCCGGAATCAGTATATTGCCCCCTTTGTCGACCGTTTCGTTAACGATGTCCGCCAGTTGTGACAGCAAATCCACGTCTTCGTGGCGACGATCGCCATATGTTGATTCCAGCATCAGCATGTCGAGTGCTGGCAGGGGTGCCGGTGGCCTCATGAAAATATCATTGAGGCGGCCCACATCGCCGGAAAAACCGACGCATTTACCTTCCGCCTCGATGATGACACAGGCCGCCCCGAGAATGTGCCCGACCGGTCGCAGATGAAAGCGTATATCACCGAGCTGGATCACTTGGTGAAAGTCCACCGACTGAAACAGCTCCATGCAGGCTTCTGCATCCTCCTGATCATACAGGGGCTCCGGATTCTCATGCCTGCTCAGCTTATGGCGGCCGAGGTAATGTGCCTCCTCTTCCTGAAGATGGCCGCTATCGGCCAGCAATATGCTGCATAGCTCTCGGGTGGCATGATGGGTATAAACCGCCCCCCGGAAGCCCTGCTTGTACAACACGGGGATGTAGCCTGAATGATCCAGATGGGCATGGGTCAGAAGCACGGCATCCAGCGAGGCAATATCGAGCGGCAACGGTTGCCGGTTGCGCTTTCTCAGCCACTTGTACCCCTGAAACAGGCCGCAATCGACCAATACACGTGTCTGGCCGGTTTCAACCAGGAACTTGGAGCCGGTCACGGTTTCCGTGCCACCCAGAAATGTAATGTTCATCGGCGCTCACCCTCCACCTGATTGAGAAAATGCCTGACCGGCGGCACCAGCAACTCGCTGACATCGATCTCATTGCTGCTGTGTGGAACCGTGTTGGTGGTCACCAGCGTCTGCAGGCCGGTACCCAGAAGGTAGGTGTCCGAGGCCTCCGCAAAAATGCCATGCACCGCCGCACACAGGATGGCCTCCGTGCCTTGCGCCTTAAGTGCCCTGACACACTCGCCAATGGTGCGTCCGCTGGAAATAACGTCATCAATGATGACGGCTTTCCGGCCGTTATACGCCGAGATATCCGGCAAGGTGACTTCAACGCGCCGGTCACCCAGACGCTGCTTGGTGCCAATGACATAAGGATGGTTACTGGCCTGCGCGATACTTGATACCCATTGCTCACTTTCCGCGTCCGGACCTACCAGCAACAGACCGTTTTGCCCCCGTAGCCAATCCGCCAGCGCCGGTGCTCCCTGAACAACTTGCGTGGGTATGCTGTAGATTTCGTCAAGAGACTGGTACCTGTGCAAATGTGGATCAACGGTGATCAGCCAGTCGATATGTAAAGACAAAGACTGGGCAAACACCCTGGAAGTGACCGCCTCCCCTTCTTCGAAGCGTCGATCCTGGCGCATATAGCAAAGATAGGGCGCCACCAACCCAATCGACCTGGCACCGAGTTCCCGGAGAGTTTCAAAGAGAAACAGGAGAGCAAGGTATTTGGTGTCTGGATGCGTTAGGTCGGCCAATATTACGCAGTTCGCACCTTTGACTGATGTGAGCACACGTAAGTAGGACTCACCATCAGGGAACCTCCGCACCTCCAAACTTCCCGGCTCCA
>JAWWAT010000342.1:0-4200 GCA_033721635.1 Marinobacter sp.
AGAAAGCCGCCCCGCAGGTTAGCCTGGAAGATACCGTGCAGGGCGTTCTCAAACAGCCATTTGTAGCGGTTGCGTTCCTGCTCCAGCTCATCAATGCGCTCCTGCAGAGCGGGGTAATAGTTCTTGCGGACGGACTGGCTGCCCAGTCCGAGAAGATCGCCAATTCCGTAGCCTGCGTCCTGTTCGCCGTCCTGAGTGTCAGAGGGCTTCTTCATAGACAACCTGGACATCCCTCAGCGACGACTTTCGGGGGTTGGTGAGAATGCAGGGATCCTGCAGCGCAAAGCCGGACAGGTGCGGAATATCGGACACAGAAACACCCAACTGGGCAAGACGCGCCTCCAGACCAACCCGACGCTTGAGCTCCACAATGCGGTTCATCAGTCGCTTTTTGATTTCCGCTTTGGCCATACCACGGGTATCAATATCCATGGCCTCGGCCACCCGACGGAACCGATCTTCAGCAGACTGGAAGTTGTACGCCACCACGTGCTCCAGCAGCAACGCATTGCACAGGCCATGGGGTAAATCCAGGAACCCGCCGAGGCTGTGAGACATGGCGTGGACGGCCCCGAGAATGGCATTGGAGAATGCCAGCCCGGCCTGCATGGACGCCAGCATTATCTGCTCCCGCAAATAGGGATCTGCCGTGTTGTCCACCAGCGGTTCAAGATTCCGGTTGATCAACCGGATCGCCTCCAGCGCATGAGTATCGGTCAATGGACCGCTACCCGTGGACACATAGGCCTCAATAGCATGCACCAGGGCATCGACGCCGGTGCAGGCGGTGAGATAGGCATCCATGGTCTCGGTGACTTCCGGATCGATCAGGGAAACATCCGGCACAACTGCCTTGCTGATGATAGAGAATTTGAACCGCCGATTAGGGTCGGAAATGATGGCAAACTGGGAAACATCCGCCGAAGTGCCCGCCGTGGTCGGAATCAAGATCAGAGGCGGTGAGGGGTTGGTAATGGTGTCGACGCCCTCGAATTCGAGGATGCTGCGACCGTGAGTCGCTACGATACCGATTCCCTTGGCGCAGTCCATGGGGCTGCCGCCACCAATGGCGACGATGACATCGCATTCACTGGATTTGTAAAGCTCGGCGCCGGTCATCACCTCATCCACCTTGGGATTGGGCGACACACCGGTGTAAACGGTCGAACGGATACCCGCATCGGTCAGCAGCGTCACGATTTCATCCACCCAGCCGGCGGCAGCTACCCCCGGATCCGACACCAGGAAGACATGACGGGCACCGAAATTGCTGGCGAAGTTGGCCACGGACTTCCGGGAGCCGGCACCAAACACAATTTCCGGTGACACAAACTTTCGCAAGCTGGATATATCGTGACTCATCAGACTGCACCCGACCGCTTTTTGTTATAGGAATAGTCGAGAGTTTAACTCAAGTTCTCCGCCTGATCATTGGCCTTTTGGCTATGCTTTCGGTAGAAGCTGAACATCCATTCGAGCATGCCGGCCTGGTTGGCCTGGCGCCGGAAACCGTGCCCCTCGTCCTCGAACCAGTGCAGTTCCGGAGTCTGGCCAGCCGCTTTCATGGCTTCTGTCATGGCACGGGTCTGCTCAGGCACCACAATCTCATCCTGCCCGCCCTGGAAAAAGATCATGGGCGCCGTGATCCGGTCGGCGTGATACAGGGGCGTGCGATCCCGCCACCGTTCCGGGTACTCTTCTGGCGAGCCCAGTAGCCAATCCAGGTAACCAGATTCGAAGCGATGGGTCATGGCCCGTAAACGCATGGGATCCGTTACGCCGAACATGCTCGCGCCAGCGGTGAAACGCTGACTCCGGATCATCGCCATCAGGGCCGTGTAGCCGCCAGAACTGCGACCCTGGATAAACACCCTCTGGCCGTCCGCCAGGCCAAAAGAAGCCAGGTGATCTGCTGCGCGCTCCATGTCCTCGACATCCACCTCACCCCATCGGCCCTCCAGGGCCATCCGGAATGGCCGGCCGAACCCGCTGCTGCCACGGTAGTTGATTTCGGCCACTGCAAAGCCCCGTTGGCACCAATACTGAACTTGGGGATTGAACACCGGGTAGGCCGCCGACGTCGGGCCGCCGTGGGCGATCAGAATAAGTGGTGGGAGGTCTGCGGAGGCGAGTTTCGGGGTGTAGAAAAAACCATGGATCGAGCTTTCACCAGGTTCAAGTGCCGGAACCTCGATATCAAGAGGCAGAGCAGCACGGGCCCCCGGCATCGCCTCTTCGCCTCCGGCGATGGTTCGAACCTGCCCGGTCTGTGCATCAATCATCAGAACAGCATCCAGACGGCTGGCGGCTCGTCCGATGCAATACAGTTTTCCGTCGGCCGACTGCAGGCACCGAAAGTCACCGAAGTCCCGGGCAACTCGGATTTCTTCACCGGTATCGCCGGAGCTCAGCCAGAGTTCGCCAGTGCTATTGCAGTAGCGGACCCTTGCCCAACCACGCTCGCCTATCGGGCAATGGTGGGATTCGCCCAGTTGCCAGGGTGCGTTCGCGTGATCCCGAGCCGGTGAAACGATCGCTTGCCAGCCGCCGCCGGCTGACAAATCGATTCGCGACGGTTGCCACCAGCCTTCGTGATCAGACAGGGCCCACAGCTCATCACCATCGAATACCGGCTGCTGAACAGACCCTTCGGTGGGCGTCGGCCAGTCCCGGCATTGGTCCAGAAGACCGTTACTGCCAATATTTGCTGTCCATAGCCGGGTGCGCACCCAGGGCATATCCGGGAGCTGCCAGCTCGTCCAGGCCAACCTTCGGCCATCGGTAGAAACCGCCGGCGCGCTGTAAAAGTCCTGCCCCGAGTGAAGCACCGTTCGTTCACCGCCCATGGAAACAGCCACAAGTTGCTGCTGGCCATCGGCCTCCCGCACGGCGAGCACACGCTCCCGGGATTCGTCGGCCACCAGACCGCCATAGGCCGCTTCAGGGTCATTGGTCAGGCGAGTGCATTCGTCTCCAGCACGGCCGATAAACCTTATTTGCTGGTCCTCACCCACCACGAACACACCCTGCTCGCTCGCTGCCAGAGCACCTCCACCATAGCCATTAACCCGGCTGCGGATCCCGAGATGATCGGGGCCAAGACGGATCGGACCATGATCGGAGAGATGCCAGAGGGTATTGCAGCCCAGGGCCGGATCGGTCTGCAACCAGAAAACGCCGGCCGACGACACGGCCAATTCCCCGCGCTGGATATGTATTGCGCAGGCCTCGTAAGCACTCATCACTGATTTGTTGTGAGCGAGGCCTGCAAAAGTAGAAGCTGAAATGGAGCTTTCCAACCCAACCAGAGAATCTTCAGCCCCGGAAGAATAACCGTGAATTGTCCGCATTTCGGTAAACCAGTCCAGTCAGGCCGGCCGTGGCGTGATCCGCAGCTTTCCTGGCTGCGAGTATTCGCTCATGATACGACGATTTGCTGCATACTGGATCTGCGTTATCCGCATTCCCGGTCAAAAGATAGGCCTGACAGCGACAGCCACCGAAGTCTTTCTCTTTCTCATCGCAGGAACGGCAGGGCTCCGGCATCCAGCTGTCGCCCCGGTAGTGGTTGAACCCCGGGCTGTCGTACCAGATGTTTTGCAGATCCATGTCTCGGACATTGGGAAAATCGATCGGCAGAAGCCGCGCGCTGTGGCACGGCAATGCGGTGCCATCCGGGGCCACGGTCAGGAACAGGTTGCCCCAGCCGTTCATGCAGGCTTTCGGGCGCTCTTCGTAATAGTCCGGTGTCACGAAGATCAGCTTCATGGCCGAGCCGGATTGCTGCAGCCGTTCCCGGCACTGGTTTACTTCCCATTCGGCTTTGACCAGCTGCGCCTTGGAAGGCATCAGCCCTTCCCGGTTTTCGAAGGCCCAGCCGTAATACTGGCAGGTGGCCAGCTCGACGTAGTCCGCCCCCAGCCGCTCGCACAACGCCATGATGTCGTTCATCTGGTGGATGTTGTGCCGGTGGATCACGAAGTTGAGCACCATGGGATAGCCGGCTTCCTTCACCGCCCGGGCCATGGCCAGCTTCTGGTCAAAGGCTTTTCGGGAACCCGCCACGGCATTGTTCAGCTCGGGATCGGAGGCCTGGAAGCTGACCTGGATATGATCCAGCCCTGCCTCGGCAAAGGCCTCCACCTTCGCTTCGGTCAGCCCCAGGCCGGAGGTGATCAGGTTGGTGTAGTACCCCAGGTG
>JAWWAT010000343.1:0-4200 GCA_033721635.1 Marinobacter sp.
AAAAGTGGTCAAGAACAAGGTTTCCCCGCCGTTCAGGCAAGCTGAGTTCCAGATCATGTACGGCAAAGGGATCTATCATATGGCCGAAGTGCTCGACATGGGGGTGAAGGAAGGCTTCGTGGACAAGTCCGGTGCCTGGTATGCCTACAAGGGCGACAAAATCGGTCAGGGCAAGGCCAACGCCTGCAAGTTCCTGGAAGAGAATCTGGATATTGCCAAGGAAATCGAGGTCGCTGTGCGCGACAAGCTGATGCCCAAGCCGGTCAAGAAAGAGGCAGCTGAAGAGGCAACCGCAGACGCTAACGGCGAGCTTCTCTAGGGCATTACCGCTTGCTCTTCAATATACTCCCAGAGGTGGGTGGCAACCGGTCCATGTGGCCGGTCGCGCCGCCGACCGGCTACGAATTCCTCCGTTACGCCGGGAAAGTGGCGCCCGGTAATGGACAACAGTTGGCCATTCTGTAATTCTTCCTTGATCATAAATCCCGGTAGATGGCCCCATGCCATGCCCCGAAGAATGACCTCTTTTTTCATGTGGTGGTCGGCTACTGTGCACTGATGGGAATCACCTAGCACGAAATAGCTGTGAGGTCCGGGCTGGCGCGCAGTATCCCTTAGAATACACTGTGTAAACCCTTTCATTTGGTCCGGTGTAACTGCATCAGTGACTGGAAAATCCAGAAAGCGCGGGGCTACGACCGGTACCAGTGATATGCAACCCAGATCCAACCATTCTAGCCGAGGGTTCGTTTTGTCGACGTGGTGGAATATGAGGTCTGCGTCGTCTTCCAGCAGCCGCTCCATGGGCCCGGATACTGCCTCGAAGCGAAGCTGCAGGCGAGTGCCGGGGTGTGCTGCGAAGAACTTGCTCAATATGTTCAGTATCTGCGGGCGTGGACACAAATCGCCAATAACCACACGCAACTCTGTTTCCTCTCCCATCGCCAACTGCTGGGCGTGAAGAGAAAAGGACTCCGCTTCGTGCAGTAAACGTTGTGCCCGGTCATAAAGTGACATCCCCGCCTGGGTTGGGCGCACTCGATACCCGCCTCGGTCAAGTAGTGCCACCCCAAACTGGGCTTCGAGTTTCCCCAGCCCTGCGAAGACGGCGGCGTGGGACCGATTCAAGGTTGTTGCCGCGCCTTGAAAGCTGCCCTCCTGTATGACGGCTACCAGGCAGAGAAGGTCTTGCAGGGTGAATTTGTACATTGTCAGAAATTCCTTAGATGATCGTTCAAAGTTTGTAATATATTTCGATCAGGCACTCAACTAGCATTTTGGCTGAAATCTCAACCAGACCTATGCCAAGGAATTCTCTATGTGCCGCACACTCACTTCTTTCTTCTCAACAGGTGATAACGCCCGCCTCGCATACCGCCTCGACGGCCCTGACGATAAGCCCGTGGTCGTTCTGTCCAACTCCATTGGTACGGATTTGCATATGTGGGATGATCAAATCCCTGAGTTGGCCAAGCGCTTCCGTGTCCTGCGTTACGATATGAGAGGGCATGGTGCGTCCGGTGTGCCAGGTGGCGCGTATTCCATAGACCGGTTTGGTCGCGATGTCATCGAGCTGCTTGATTCTTTGGACATCGAGCGCGCTCACTTCCTCGGACTTTCTCTGGGCGGGTACGTTGGCCAGTGGTTAGGAATTCACACTCCAGAGCGAATTGACCGCCTGATTCTGAGTAATACCGCGGCATATCTCGGGCCAGCCGAACAGTGGGACGAGGCTATCGCAGCCGTGCTAGAAGCCAAAGACATGAAGGAGACGGCCGAGAGGTTCTTGCTCAACTGGTTCCCGCCGCAAATGCTGGAAGCGGAAAGCCCTGTCGTGGATAGATTCCGGAATATGCTGCTGGCAACAGACAGGCAAGGTCTCGCGGGTTCCTGGTCTATCGTTCGTGACACCGATATGCGCCGTACCATATCGCTCATTTCACGCCCTACATTGATCATTGCGGGTGAGCATGATCCTGTGACCACTCTTGAGCATAGTGAACTCATGGCCAAGACCATTCCCGAAACTCGGTTTGTGGTTCTGCCTGCTACGCATATGACGAACGTACAGTACCCGGCGGAATTCCTGGAAGTGGTCGTGACTTTTCTTACGGATTCCGGGGGCCAGGGAAGATAGGTTAAAGCGGAATAATTGCACGTCCGACGAAGTCATGATTCGGCATCACGTGTGGGGTGTACTCTAAAGATCCAGGGCGGCAACTGTGCACGACCCAGGAAGGGAAGCCTCGCTATCAGCGCAATAATTACCAGCGCGAAAGTGAGCCGGGCCCACAGAATGCCGGAGAGCTCAGCCCCCAGAAGCATAATCAGTAAAGTATCTTCGATAAGGCTGTGACAGAGGCCGAGGAAACAGAGTGTCAGCAGGATGTCCCGAGGCGTCAGTCGCCCCGAGTGTGCTTCTCGCAAAAGCAGGCCGGCCCCGAAACTGAGCCCCAGTGTAATGCCAATCACGGTGACATTGGCCGCCGCCGGGCCAATGCCTAGCAGCCGCAACAGTGGGTAAAGCAGCTTGTGGACCAGCCGCTCGACGCCCAGCCAGCGCAGCAATCTGAGGAAGCCCATGAGCGCAATGATCACCACGAAAATGGTGGCGAGAGTCGTGGCCTGACCTTGCAGCCAGGCCGCAAGCGTCGTGTCCCTGGCTGACGGCTCCCATGCTATATGGTTGGCGTACTGGAGCCAGTCGCCCAGCGAATAACTAAAATGCAGCAGCCAGCCCAGCAACCAGGCGCCGCCTATACGTAGCAGCAGTGTCAGCCACCAAGGCACGCCTGCCAGACGTGCCACTGCCCCTTCTATCGGTAGAGAATGCCCCACGGCCATCAACGTACCTAGCACCGTCACCTGTGCCACGGTCAGTGGCGTACCCCCGGTGACTTCGAAGAAGATGACCAGACCGGTGTAGATGTTGGTCAGCAGCGTGGCCGCCCACACCAGACTCAGTGGCTCAGGAAGCCCCAGCGGCGACATCAAAGGCGCAAGCCATTGAGCCAGCAACGTTGTCACGCCCAGAATTTCGAGCGCCTTCAAGATCAGCAGTGCCGGCACCATCACTTTGAGCAAAGTCCAGTAGACTCTCCAGGCTTCACATAATGTCTGTACCGTCGTGTTAAGCAGTTGGACTGGAAGTCGTTTCGTCATACGTACCTTGCGTCGTCTGGGGGGCTCGCTGCTTACTTTAATTATGTACTGAACCAGACGATGGCGTTCTTGGCGGAAAACAGAAAGAATGTTGCCTTCTGCAGATAGAGAGGGAAATTTCCTGCATATGGACAGACTCGACCTTAGAATTCTTGATCAGCTACAGAGCGATGCCAGCCTGACCAACCAGATGCTGGCTGAGAGAGTTGGCCTATCCCCTTCGGCATGCTTGAAGCGCGTGCGTCGACTGAAAACGCGAGGCATTATTCAGCGCGAAGTAGCAATCCTGGCGCCAGAAGCTTTCAGCGAAAGCCTGCACATGGTGGTGGAGGTAATCATGGCCCGGGATGAAAAATCCCTTTATCGCGATTTCGTTCGGCGGGTGGAAGCGGCGCCTGAAGTCACCCAGTGTTATCAAGTGACGGGGGAGGTCGATTTCGTACTGATTGTGAACGTGCCGAACATGCTGGGCTACGATCGCTTTTGTGAAGATGTGCTCTATGCAGGTGGCGGCATGCACAAATTTCGTACGCTAATCTCACGTAAGCGCAACAAGTTCGATACGCGATTACCTCTAAGCGTTTAGTCAGTTGATTCCCAGTACGCAAACCAACACTCATGAGCTCTTCTGTTACCTCTCCGGGCGCTTGTTCACTACTCCTGATCGAGGGAAATTTCCGGGAAGGTTTTTAGAAACCGGGATGATAATGCGTTATTTTTTTGGCATTCTGGTTGGGTGTACTCTGGGCCGCGATGTTTTCGTGATTGTTTTAAGGGTCGAGACTAGGAAATGACAGAAAACAGGAAGCTTCTGATAGTTGCCCATGCACCTTCCCCGAATACCCTCAAACTGCGGGAAGCGGTAGATCAGGGCGCAAAACACGAAGATATAGAGAATGTCGAGGTAAGGGTTCTTCCGCCACTGGAAGCCGGCCCCGACGATGTTCTGGCCTGTGATGCCATTATCCTCGGCACCACTGAAAACCTCGGTTACATGAGCGGCGCTCTCAAGGATTTCTTTGACCGCAGTTACTATCC
>JAWWAT010000344.1:0-4194 GCA_033721635.1 Marinobacter sp.
ACTCAGGAGCTGTAATGGAACCCATTCGTCCAGATGATGATGAGCTGAGGGCTGAACGACCGATTGGTAGTGCCGAGACGAAGAAGGCGGCTGAGAGAAAGTCCAGGCCATCTGCCGGTGGTAACGGCGAGCCGTCGGCGCCAGCGAAGCCTCCTAAGGGTGGCAAGGGCGGTAACGGGGGCAATGGTCGAGGAAGTTCGGCGATGCTATGGGTGCTGCTGATTGTGCTGGCCGTTGCGGCCGGTGCCGGTTGGTATTCTCAGGAGCAGCGGGTCCAGGCGCTGGAAGGGCAGCTTGAGGAAGCGGATTACTGGGCGCGGCAGAGCAAGCTGGCGCTGGCGCGGTTTGAGGGTGAGCTTTCGGAGACGGGGGAAAACCTCCAGGAGCGGGGCGCTACTCTGGAGGATCAGATTGCAGCGCACACCAAACGTCTGGATACGGCGGACAGTGAGATCCGGAAGCTTTGGGCCATTGCCAATGAGCGCAACAAGAAGCGCTTGGACGAGCAGCAGGAGCGGATCGCTGCGCTGGAATCCGGCCTTGCGGAAGGCAAGCAGTCGATTGGCGCTCTGGAGACGTCGGTAGAAAAGGTTCGGTCGTCGCTTTCAGCAGATATCGCCGCCCTCAAACAGCAGACGGAGACGTCGATCACTGCACTGCAGGATGCCAACCGGCAGGCCACGGAGCAGTTGACGAAACTGAGTCAGCAGCTGGCAGATGTGGACCAGGTGATCGAGAGCCGCATCCGGCGGTTTCAGCAGGAGCAGAAGCTCGGTATCAGTGGTATGGAAGGGCGGATTTCAGCCCTTGAACGAGAGACAAATGAGCTGGCCGGCGATGGCCGGGTTCAGTCGCTCCGGAATGAGGTTGCCAGCCTCAAGCGAACGGTCGAGTCCATCGATGCTTCCCGTTCACAGCTGACTTCACGTCTGGTTCGGCTGTCTGAAGAGGTGAATCAGCTGCGGAGTCAGGTCAGCGGGCAGTAGCTGGCCCTCAGGGCGTTAAGGTCATCGCATTTCGGGTTTTGTAACGGTTTGTAGCCATCCCTTGCGGTAGCTCTCATTTCTGGCGATTTGCAGTTGTTATGATCAGGCAACTCGCAATCAGGATGAAGAGTTAACAACAATGAAAACCCGAGTGCCTTCCTTGTTCCCCTTTCTCCGATCGCTGGTGGCGGTGTTCCTGTTGCTGGCGTTGTCGGGTTGTACCATCTATCAGTCCATCGGCAAAAGCGTTGGTTCGTTCCTGCACCCGGTTTCGGGCCATGATTTCGTTCATATTGATAACGACAGCTGGGACCGGCGCAACGCCGTACTGTATTTCTACCGCACCCACTCCCAATGGGCGGCCGACGAGATTGAAGCCCCCAGCGTATACATAGATGACACCCACTATTTCAACATCCGCAACGACAGCTTTACCTGGCTGGAGGTAAGCCCGGGGGAGCGCCATATCGCCATGCGTCGGCCGTTGCTGGGACTGGAGGGGATGAATTCTTTCAGCCTGAGCCTGATCGCCGATGCCACGCTGCAGGTTGAACCCGGCCAGATCTATTACCTGCGCTATAACGAGCTTTCCGAGCCGAGCCAGCGTCATCCGGACCTGGATCCGGATCACCCGCTGACTCAGGGGGACCTGCAACTGGTTACCCGGGAATATGCCATGCAGGCCGAGGAGATTGTGTCCACCCGTTTCCTGAATAGTGACCTTTTGGCGCCGAACCATGCGGCGACCTCCATTGTGGAGGAGAACGAAGACCTGGATTACGAGCGGCAACTTGTGCTGCTGGAAGAGGAGAGGGAGCTGGAGATCGAGCGCCTGAAGGAGGAGGGCAAGTACGAAACCGCCTCCTGGTTCTGGCCGTTCGGCGGTGGTCCCACGGTACCCCTGGAAACGGACCGGAAAATCGACCGGTTGGAGCGCGAATACGCGGAGTTGGAGCAGGAACGTGAGCGTCGGGAAGAAGCAGAATCAGGTGATGACTGGTGGATTTTCTGAGTGCTGACTACACTGACGGCAAGTAAAGGATTCGGGAAATTAAAGAACAATGGCTCTCAAGGATTCTCTTCGACTCAGATTTGAAAAACTGGCAGATGATGTGGTCCCGCAGCTACTCGATAGCTGGGGTGATCTTCAGAAACGGCTTGATGACCTGAACTGCTCCCTGGCCAATCGGGCGGTTCCTGAGGATCGGCGCAGCCGTGTCAGTGAATTGTCACTGCAGGAGAAGGCTCAGCAGGCGGGGCAGAATCGTCCGGCCATACGGGCAGTCAAAACGGCGGGAAAGGGCTCGAGCAAAAGTTAGGTTTGCTTAAAAACTGTACGCTTTTGAGTGGCTTGCAGGTTTTTTTATAAAATTTCGGGAAAATGTTTGACACCGCCAGCCAAATGCTTAAAATGCGCCTCTCACTTGGTCGAGACAGCACTGCTGCCAGGCAAGTGAGCGCCTTTTAAAGGCTTGAAAGTGGGTGGTTAGCTCAGCTGGGAGAGCATCGCCCTTACAAGGCGAGGGTCACTGGTTCGATCCCAGTACCACCCACCACTTTCGAAGGCATCACCGGATCACCCCATCCGGTTTCAGGTTCGGGCCCAAGGGCCAGAATTGATGCGGAGCGGTAGTTCAGTTGGTTAGAATACCGGCCTGTCACGCCGGGGGTCGCGGGTTCGAGTCCCGTCCGCTCCGCCATTTTTCCCGGGTGGTTAGCTCAGCTGGGAGAGCATCGCCCTTACAAGGCGAGGGTCACTGGTTCGATCCCAGTACCACCCACCAAAATTCCGAAAAAGGGCCGATCCGCAAGGATCGGCCCTTTTTTTATTTGCCAATCAACGATTGCCCACAAACCCGCACAACGTTGCCGTTCACTCCACGGGACGCTGGGCTGCAATACCAGGCGATGGCTTCGGCGACGTCCACTGGTTGACCGCCCTGGGACAGGCTGTTCATCCGACGGCCCGCTTCGCGGATGGTGACGGGCATGGCTGCGGTCATCTGGGTTTCGATAAACCCGGGAGCAACGGCATTGATGGTCACGCCGTTTTTCAGGCGCCGGGCCATGGCTTCCACGTAGCCGATAACTCCGGACTTTGCGGTTGAGTAGTTGGTCTGCCCGAAGTTGCCGGCAATGCCGCTGATGGAGGAAATACAGACGATGCGTCCGTTTTCTTTCATAAGCTCGCGCCTTGCCAGTTCCTCATCGATCAATTCTTCTGCCGACAGGTTCACTGCGATGGTCATATCCCAGAAATGCTCGGGCATGTTGCCGAGAGTCTTGTCACGGGTAATGCCGGCATTGTGAATAACCAGGTCAATGCCGCCAAAATGCTCTTCAATGAAGTCGGCGATCAGCGTTGGCGCCTTGTCGTCGGTAATGTCACAGGCCAGGGCCTTGCCGTTGATGGCGGAGGTGACCTTTTCCAGGTCTTGCATGGCCGGTGGGATGTCCAGGCCGATAACGGTGGCGCCATCTCGTGCCAGGGTTTCGGAAATGGCAGCGCCAATGCCGCGCGAAGCGCCCGTGACCAATGCGACTTTGCCGGTTAGCGGGGCGACCGGATTTGTTGCCGGCGCCGCATCGCTTTTGCCGATCTTGACGACCTGGCCGGACACGTAGGCAGAGCGGGCAGAGAGAAAAAATCGCACACTGGAGTCCAGTTGCGTTTCGGCTCCAGGGGCCATCCATAGCAGGTTCGCCGTAGAGCCTTTCTTGCCGATTTCCTTACCCACGCTGCGAACAAACCCCTCGAGGGCCTGCTGCGCGGCAGCCTGGGGTGCCTTGCGGCAGCTGGCAGGGTTCTGGCCGATAACAAGAACGCGGGCGTTACCGCCGAGTTTCTTGATGGTGGGGTGGAAAAAATCGTAAAGGGCCCGGAGGTCGTCCGGTCCTTTCAGGCCGGTGGCGTCGAACACCAGGGCCGAGAACTTGTGGTCGATTTCCGACCCCAGATCCAGTGGTTTGGCTTTATTTCCGGCTTTGGATGAGTCTTTCAGGCGGTCGTTGCCGCTGGCGTGGAGCAGTGTGGCAGCACTGGCACTGAGGGTGCTGCCAATGGCGGCGACGGCCTTTGCCCCGTTGCCGGCGCCGATAAGGACGTCTCCTTCAATGAACGGCTGGTCGGTGCGCTTCAGTCGTTTCAGTGGAACCGGAGCTGGCAAGCCGAGGGATTGCGCAGCGGTTTTGCCTACGGGGGTGTTTA
>JAWWAT010000345.1:0-4191 GCA_033721635.1 Marinobacter sp.
CCCGGTCGCTTTTTCGAACCATGACATAAACCGCACCGGTACCACCATGGTGTTTCTGGGCCGAATGGAACGCCAGCACATCGTCCAATTCGGGGAGCCATTTGGCGAGGTAACTCTTGAGCTGGGCAATTCCATCGGGATTGCGCTCACCCTTGCCATGGAGAATGATGACCGAACGAAGGCCATAGCGCACGCAATCGCCGACAAATCTGAAGACTTCACGGCGGGACTCCTCAACTGTCATCCGATGCAGATCGAGGCGTGCTTCGATGGGATACTGGCCAAGCCTGAGCTTGCGAAACACGCCGTGCTGAATCCCTGGGCGCTGCCAGCTCAGTACATCGTGAGCTGTCAGCGGCTCCACCATGTCGGAAGTCAACGGGTTGGTATCCCGTAATGGCTTTTCTACGGCCGCCCTCTGCCGCTCCAGGTGGCCTGGCGTCAGTTCTCGGGGCGTTGTCACCTCGGCCCGGTTGGGCTTGCGGATACGCCGGACGTCTTTCATTTCCTCAAGAAAGCTGAGGCGCTCGTCTTTAGTCGTCATGGCATTACTGTAAATGACCTGTTTCAGATATCGACTTTACCACCCGGGTAACCGGCCTTAAAGAAAACTGATCTATGTCAGGCTGACTGCGACCAAAATCGTAGGGCGACGGATACTTTCGCTACACTACACTTCAAACGGAAAATAATAACCAGCGAGTGACGACGGACATGGCCTCAGCGAACCAGGAAAATGACCGCCCCCAGAACATCCGAGCAATCATGACATTCCTGCGGGAACATGCTCCGTTCTCAAGCATGGATGACGCGCACCTGGCACATTTCGCCGAGAATGCCTCCATTCAGTTCTTTGCCGATGGCGATGTTGTCCTGTCTCCGGACCAGGGCGTTGTCAAACGATTTTACGTGGTGAAACAGGGGCGGATTCGTGGCGAACGCCACAACGACAAGGAAGACCGCACCGAGACAACCTTCGAGATCAGCCAGGGTGAATGCTTTCCTCTCGCCGCCATGATCGGCGAGCGGCCAACCAGAACTCTGCACCGGGCGTCAGGCGATACCTTCTGCCTGAGCATCGGGCAGTCGGCATTTGTTACGCTGTTTTCGGAAAGTGAACCTTTTCGCGATTTTTGCCTGCGAGGCGTCAGCAGCCTGCTCGATCAGGTCAACCGACGTATCCAGTCAAACGCCATGGCTTCGATGGGGTCCAGTACCTCCCTGGACACCCCTTTGGAACGCTATGCCCTACGCAATCCGATCGTGTGCTCGCCCGACCTTCCGGTACGCAAAGCCGTGGCTCGAATGCACGAGAACAACGTCGGCAGCATTATCGTTACCGATGAAAACCGTATCCCGACCGGCATTTTCACACTACGGGACCTTCGGACCATGATCGCCGAGGGCACCGGCCCGCTGGACACCCCAATACAACAGGTAATGACAAAGGATCCATGCTGCCTGCCTTCCCATGCCGATGCGTTCGAAGCCGCCATGCTCATGGCAGAGCACCATTTTGCCCATCTGTGTGTCATTGACGATGAGCGCAAGCTGATTGGAGTCGTCTCGGAGCGTGACCTTTTCTCCCTGCAACGGGTGGATCTGGTCAATCTCGCCCGCACTATCGGAACGGCTACGCACTTGCGCACTCTGGTGAGCCTGCGAACGGATGTCTCCCGCCTGGTGGATGCCATGCTTGCCCATGGCGCTGACTCCGGACAAGTAGTGAAAATCATCACTACGCTCAATGATGTGACTGTGCGCCGTGTTCTGGAACTGAACATCAAGAAGAACGACCCCGGCATTCCCTTCACCTGGCTGACCTTTGGCAGTGAGGGCCGCCAGGAGCAGACTCTCCTGACCGACCAGGACAATGGCATCCTGTTCCAGACGCCCGATGGCATGACCGAAGACGAGGTCCGCGAGAAGCTGCTGCCTTTTGCCCGGACGGTCAATGACGAGCTGGCCGAATGCGGCTTTACGCTGTGCAAAGGCAATATCATGGCCAGCAATCCGAAACTCTGCCTGAGTGACAGGGAGTGGGATGACTGGTTTATCCGATTCATTGATGCCTCTACGCCCCAGAACCTGGTGTACTCCTCGATCTTTCTGGATATGCGGTCCATTTACGGCCCTACGGAACCTCTGTACGACCTTCTGGATAAGGTCCTGACGCGGATTCGAAAAAACGCGCTCTTCCAGAAAATGCTTGCCGGCAATGCCTTCCAGCGCAAGCCGCCGCTGACCATGTTCCGCAACTTCCGCTACCTATCTGAAGAAGGAAACAAGCACTCACTGGACCTTAAACGTCAGGGGCTGGCGCCGTTTGTTGAAGCTGTGCGGGTGTTTGCCCTGGCGAATGGCGTTGAGACGGCCAACACCCTGGAGCGCATGGATGAGCTTGCCAAAAAAGGCGTCTTTGACCCCAAAGATGCCAACGCCTGGCAGGAAGCCTATAGCCTGATTCAGGCGATCCGGATGCGGGCTCACCAGGAAATGCTCGCAAAGGGTGAAGAGCTGACGAACTATATTGATCCAGACGACCTGAACCCGCTCGACCGACGAATCCTGAGGGAATCCTTCAGGCAGGCGCAGCGGTTGCAGCAGAAACTCGAAGTTACCTATCAACTCTGACCCTCAGGCAACGTCACATGCTGGAACAAATCAGACAATGGATTGAGCATCGCCGGGGCGGAAAGATCGGCAACCACGACCCCAGCAACCTGCCGAACCCGAAAACGCCGGGGGAACAGCTCCTCACTGATTGCCGACTGATTGTACTCGATCTGGAAACCACCGGGCTGAATGCAGCGAAGGATGAGGTAATCGCAATTGGTGCGGTTGCTATCAGGGGCGGGGTCATCCACCTCGGGGATCAGTTCGACCTGATCCTCAGGCGGCCAGAGCTCGACATCCGGGAGACCGTGCTTATTCACGGCATCGGCCCTGAAGCGCTGACCCAGGGGCACGAGATCGAAGACTCGCTGCTTTACCTTCTCGAATGGATGAACGGCGATCCGATCCTGGCCTACCACTCGGCGTTCGACAAGAAATTCCTGGAAAAGACCCTCAAGGCGCAGCTGGGCTACACCCAGGCACATACATGGATGGACGTGGCAGAACTCATGCCGGCCTTTTTTCCCAACACCAAAACCGGTGGCAAAGGACTCGACAATTGGGCGGATTATTTCGGCCTTGAAGTCAGTGAACGGCACCACGCCGCCTCGGATGCTCTCGCCACAGCCGAGCTGACCCTCATAGCCCTTAATAAAGCCCGGGCGGATGGAGTGAAAACCCTTAAAGGGTTGCAAGACAAGCTTCACTACCAACGGCGCCTGCAAAACATGCATCGTTACTGAATCGATGCATTGCCAGGCGTCTCAAAAATAGACCCGGATCACGCCAAATTACTGAGAATTAGACCTTTTGCCAATATCTATAAATCGCTTGACCAGTAAAGTCATTAGGGACAACTAGTCGGAGAAGTACTTATATGAATAATAAATTCTCTAATCGAAGTGCCTCACCAAAAACCCACCCAACCTCCACAACAACAACACAGGAGTGAATCCTATGTCAGGTCATAGCTACGACGCTGAAGCTTACTGGAAGGCGAATCTGCGCCTGATATTCGGGAGCCTGATTGTCTGGGCCCTGGTATCTTACGGCTTTGCAATTCTGCTCCGTCCGATGCTTGCGGGTATACCGGTCGGTGGTACTGATCTGGGCTTCTGGTTCGCCCAGCAAGGTTCCATCCTTACGTTCATCGTGCTGATCTTCCACTACGCGTGGCGCATGAACAAAATCGACGAAAAATTCGGTGTGCACGAGGAGTAAACAAGAATGAGCCAATTTGCCATTAACCTTCTTTTCGTAGGGGGCTCTTTCCTCCTCTACATCGGGATTGCCATTTGGGCCAAGGCCGGCAGCACCAGCGACTTCTACGTTGCCGGTGGCGGCGTTCACCCGATCACCAACGGCGCCGCAATCGGCGCGGACTGGATGTCGGCGGCATCCTTCATCTCCATGGCGGGTTTGATTGCCGCCGGTGGCTACGCCAACTCCACCTTCCTGATGGGCTGGACCGGCGGTTACGTGCTGCTGGCGATGCTGCTGGCGCCATACCTGCGGAAGTTCGGCAAGTTCACGGTACCTGAGTTCATCGGCGACCGTTACTACAGCCACAACGCA
>JAWWAT010000346.1:0-4173 GCA_033721635.1 Marinobacter sp.
CCATAACCGCCGTTATTGGTCTGGGTGTGTGGCAGGTTATTAATGGGGTGGTGAACTCCCGCGATCGGGTTAATGAACTCGCTGAACAGTTCGACGGGCTGCAGCGGGCCATGCTCTTGTTGGAGCGGGATATCATGCAGGTGGTGAACCGGCCGGCCAGGGATATTTACGGTGATTTTCAGCCGGCATTGTCCAGTCGTGAGGACGATTTCTCGCTTTTGCTCACGCGCCAGGGCTGGCGCAACCCCCTTGGCATCCGTCGCAGTGGCCTGCAGCGCGTTGGCTGGGAATACACTGGCAGCGAATTGCGGCGCCGGTACTGGCCCATGGTGGACCAGGGCCAGGAAGATGACAGCCGCGACGTGTTGCTTCTGGAAGGTGTAAAGCGACTGGAAGTGCGTTTTCTCGACTCCAACCGGAGCTGGCAGCCCCAATGGCCAACCGATGAGGTGATGGCCGGACTGACGCCGGGCAGTCGCCCGGATGTTTCATTGCCGTTGGGACTGGAAGTGACCCTGGAGCATGAACGTTTCGGAACGCTGGTACGGACCTTTGCCCTGCCGGACTTTGATCCGGCGGTCGCACAGGGGGCCCTGAACCAGGCCAACCAGGCAGCCAGTGAAGCGGAAGAAGAAAACGCCGAAGAACAACCCGGAGAGACTACCGGCGCAACGGGGCAGGGAGGCTAGGCCGATATGTCGCACATCCCGGCGTTTCCATACCGTCAGCGCGGTGTCGCCTTGATCATGGTGTTGTTGGCCATGGCTCTGGTGGTCATGCTTGCTTCAGGCATGACGCAGCAACAGAGCTTGCGGGTGTTCAAGGCAGGTCATTATCTGGCCCAGCAGCAGGGCCAGAGTATTGCTCTCGGTGCGGAAGCCTTTGCCCGCCAGATCCTGCGCAGGGATTATGACGAGGACAAGGAAGAGAATCTGATGGTCGACAGCCTGGATGAGTTCTGGGCCGCCAACGCCGCCGTTCTGCCACTGGATGATAACGGCGTGGCTGAGGTCCAGATTGACGACCTGGGTGGCCGGCTGAACCTCAATGATCTGGTCGGTGCCAATGGTCAGGTGGATCCTGTGGTCAGGAACCGTTTCGTTCAGTTGTTTGCTGCTCTCGGCATCACCGCCGTTTCCGTGGACTCGCTGGTGGACTGGATCGACCCCAACGACCAGACGGTGACCGCCTATGGTGCCGAGGATGGCCAGTACCTCATGGCCGAGCAGGCTTATCGGGCAGCCAACCAGCCTTTCACCACGGTGACCGAACTGCGCCTGATCGAGGGCATGACCGAAGAAATCTATCAGGCCCTGCGGCCCCACGTGGCGGCGCTGCCGGTCAATGGTGCGGGGATCAATGTGAACACCGCCACGGCCATGGTGATTCGCTCGCTCCATGAAGAACTGACGGACGCGCAGGCGACGTCTATTCTTGAGAAGCGGGAAGAGGAACGATTCGAGAACCTACAGGACTTTCTGGCATTGCCGGAGTTCGCCGGTCTCGGGCTCAAATCGGTTGGCCTGGGTTTGCAAACACGGTTTTTTGAAGTTGCTTCGCGGATTACCTACGATAACCGTGTCGTGAATATGGTCAGTACCGTGTTCCGGACTCCGGAAGGCGAAGTCCAGACGGTCAACAGGGATACCGGGCAGAAAAACCGAATAACCAAAGAGCCTTTTACCATTTCAGAAGGATAATCATGTCTTATCGCCTTTACGTCCGCCCGATACCGCCTTTTGCGGACGCTGATCAGGACCCCGACGCCCAGATGTTCAACTGGGTCCTGCACGATGCCAGTGGCGATGCCCAGGCCCGTGGCACCGGCGACAGCCGCGATTCCATCGAGCACACACTGGCACAGAATGCCCTGGATAACGTTCTGTTGATCGGCCTTATTCCCGGTGAAGAAGCGATTTACTGCCTGGCCGATATTCCTGCAAAGCAAAGTCGGTTTATCAATCAGGCGTTACCCTATGCGGTCGAAGAACAGATTGCCCAGGACATTGATTCTGTGCACCTGGCCCTGGGCGCCCACACCGAGCAGGGCTACCGGGTGGCGGCCATAGACCGGGAACAGATGGCACGGTGGGTGCACCTGTTCAGTGACTGGGAACATGCCCGTCTTGACGCGATTTATCCGGATGCGTCCCTGTTGCCCCGTACCGACGGCGGTTGGTCGATTTGCGTTGATGGTGATGTCGCCATGTTGGTTAGTGAGCGTGGCGAGTGGCTGAGCATGCAGTCTGGCAATCTGGGCATGTTTGCTCACACGCTGGCGGCACCTTCCGCCGAAGAGGTTGTGGCAGAAATCCCGGTCACCATCTACGGCACAGAGGATGAGTTCGATATCCAGCAATCCACTATTGCCGGGTTGAGTGAGTCCGGTCGTCTGGCGGTTCGCAAGGAAGTCCTGGAGCTTATGCCCCTGGAATTGCTGGCCTACGCTCACCATCACCACCTGTGCGAGCCGGTGAACCTGTGTCAGGGCATGTTTTCCTCGAAATCGGGCAAGGCAAGCCCGCTGAAACCGTGGAAG
Organism: Marinobacter sp.; assembly: GCA_033721635.1. GTDB lineage: Bacteria > Pseudomonadota > Gammaproteobacteria > Pseudomonadales > Oleiphilaceae > Marinobacter. Next base: position 2,540 of record JAWWAT010000346.1, read on the forward strand.
CCGCTGATTGCGGTGGCGGCAGTCTGGTTCGTCGTTCAGGTGGCACTGAATGCCGGAATGGGGTTTTATTACCAGAATCAGGCAGAGGAATTAAGAAACGAGGCCATGGCGATCTACCGCGATGCCTTCCCCAATGACAGGCGCACTCATGCAGGCAATGTCCGACGTGTGATCGAGGGGCAGCTGCGGGTTGCCGGCTCCAGTGGGCCGGAAGTGGATTTTATCACCCTGATGAAATTTACCGGCCAGCAATACGCCCGACTGCCAGGCAGCCAGGGGGTCAATTTCAATTCGGTTAACTTCAGCCGTTCGCGCGGTGAGCTGATCGTAGACGTCAGAGCCGATAGCTACGATCGGTTGAGTGCCTTGCGAAACGGGCTGGCGAACCAGGGCCTGGAAGCCCAGATTGGCTCGGTCGTTAACGAGGCTACCGGTGCACGTGGCCGCCTGACGGTCTCTGGAGGTTAAGGGTATGCTTTCCCGAATCAAGGATCAGCCGGCGGTCGGCAAGCTCATCGCACAATACGATCAGTTACCCCGCCGCGACCAGCAGGCCCTGATGGTACTCGCCATCGCGGTCTTTCTTGGTATTCTGTATTTTGCCGTATGGCGCCCGGCTGCGAGCTTTTATGAACAGTCCGAGGCTGCGCGAGACAATGCCGGTGAGCTGCTGGCCTGGATGCAGGCAAACGAACAGACCATTCAGAGCCTGGCTAACACTGGTGGCAGTAGCGCGACAGCAACGGGCGAGAAGCCCGCGGATGGTCGTGCCCTGATGGCCTTGGTGACGCGCTCCGCCGGCGAGGCGGGTCTTTCGCTTCAGCGCTTTGAGCCCAGCGGAGAGGACGCCATCCGTGTCTGGCTTGAGAACGCGCCGTTTGCAGAAGTGGCTGCGTGGCTGGAGCGGCTGAATGGCAACCATGGCGTGGTGATTGACCAGGCAGCCATGGACAGGGCAAGTGAACCGGGGCGGGTATCCGTTCGTTTAACACTGGCCATCTGATTCTGAAAACCAGATTCCGGGCCTTTTGCCCGGGACTGACGCAGGAGAGGGAAGCGATGAGTAAGGGCAGCGACAACAAGAACAAATCCGAGCCAGCCATTGTTCGCCTGGACGAGACGGCGCGTAATGAAGCGAGGTCCATACTGTTTCACGCCTATCGAAAAGAGCCGACGTTCCAGTATCTGTTTGATCATCGGCGCCCCGGTTACGATCAACGCGTTCGGGCGACCCTGCGAGAACTGATCGATCTGTACTTCGAGCTCGAGCAGGATGCGATTGGCGTTATGGTAGACGACACGCTGGTTGCCGTCGCGTTCATCGGGGATCCGGAACTGAGAATGAACCTGGCCAATCAGATCAGCTGGCGCATTCGGATGGTTCTGACGACCGGTTTTGCTTCCACGCGCCGGTACCTGGATTACCACGAGAAAATTCGTGAAATGCTGCCGCAACCGCTGGCCCATCAGCTACCGATGATGGGGGTTAACCCCAAGTACCAGAATCGCGGCTACGGCCGGTTGTTGCTCAAGACCGTTGAAAGGCTCTGTGCCGAGAATCCCCGCGGTAGCGGCCTGGTACTTGATACCGGCAACAGTCGCTATTTGCCCTTCTATGAATCCGAGGGGTTCCG
>JAWWAT010000347.1:0-4153 GCA_033721635.1 Marinobacter sp.
CTACGCCGGTATTCCTCTGACCCACCGGGATTACGCCCAGTCGGTTCGGTTCGTGACCGGCCATCTCAAGAACGATACCTGCGATCTGCCCTGGAAGGACTTTGTCCAGAACAACCAGACCCTGGTGTTCTACATGGGGTTGGTGGGCCTGCCGATTATCTGCCGGCAACTGGTCGCCCACGGTATGTCCCGGGATATGCCCGTGGCGTTGGTTTCAAAGGGGACAACCAGGGATCAGCGCGTGGTCACGGGGAATCTCAATAACATCGTCGAAAGGGTTGAGGCTCAAGCCGTCCAGCCGCCGACGTTGGTGATTATCGGCCACGTAGTAGCGCTGAGAGAAAGGCTGGACTGGATAGGCGGAGTTATGACAACGGGGAGCTGAAGCTCCCCGTTTTAAAGCAGGCTTCGATCAGCCAATCTTGCGCTTGGGCAGCACATCTTTCAGCTTGTCGCGCATATCCCGAATGGCTTTCTCGGTGGTTGGCCAATCGATACAGGCATCGGTTACCGACACGCCATACTTGAGATCAGCCAGATTCTCGGGAATGGACTGGTTACCCCAGTTAATGTTGCTCTCCACCATCAGGCTCTGGATCGAGGTGTTGCCCTCCAGGATCTGGTGGGTCACATCCTGCATGACCAGCGGCTGGATGGCCGGGTCCTTGCTGGAGTTGGCGTGGCTGCAGTCAATCATCATCGACTTGCGCAGGCCGGCTTTTTCCAGTGCCTGTTCGCACAGGGCAACGCTCACAGAATCATAGTTGGGCTTGCCACCGCCGCCACGCAGAACAACGTGGCCGTAGTTATTGCCCTTGGTGCGAATAATTGCAACCTGGCCCTGCTGGTCGATGCCCAGGAAACTGTGGGGATGGGAAACCGACTTCATGGCGTTCACAGCGACATCAAGGCTACCGTCGGTTCCGTTCTTGAAACCAATCGCCATGGACAGGCCGCTGCTCATCTCCCGATGGGTCTGTGACTCAGTGGTACGGGCGCCGATGGCCGACCAGGCAATGGTGTCCTGAAGATACTGCGGGGAAATCGGGTCCAGCGCCTCAGTGGCTGCGGGCAGGCCCAGCTCGTTGATATCCAGCAACAGTCGACGACCAATGTGAAGACCCTGCTCAATATCGAAGGTGTCGTTGAGGTGCGGATCGTTGATCAAGCCCTTCCATCCGACGGTTGTGCGAGGCTTTTCGAAATAGACACGCATAACGATCAGCAGGGTATCGCTGACTTCATCGGCAAGCTTTTTCAGGCGCGCTGCGTAATCCCGGGCCGCCTCAACGTCGTGAATGGAGCAGGGGCCCACTACCACGAATAGCCGGTGGTCTTTGCCGTCCATGATGTCATAGATAGCCTGGCGGCCCTTTGAGACGGTTTCCGCGGCCTTGTCGGAGAGCGGCATCTCCTTTTTCAGCGCTTCAGGAGTGATCAGTGCTTCCTGGCTCGCCACATTCAGATTCTCTAGTTTGTTGCCCGACATGTTGTTCTGCTTCCCCGATTCTGATCGTTGCAGCCCTGATGGACCATGGAATATGCCAACAAGGTTGCAGATTAACGCGAATAGCGCCGGCACACGGTTGCGGTAAACCCCGGCGAGTTGGTTATACTGCGTCATTTAGTGGGCCTTTTCAACGCTTCTTAGGTATGGGGAACGGATGTCGCAAAACAGGCAGAGATCAAAGGATGCGCCTTCCGTTGCAGCGGTCTCAGGCAAGATTGATGATGTCCTGGCCGGCATTCGCGTTCCTGACCTCCCGTACCCGGCAGGCAAGCTTGAACCGGACGCGGTCAGCGATTGGCGTCCGTTGCTGATATCCTGCTGGTCTGAACAGCGTGATGAACGCGTTACTCATGTTATCCGCTCGGTGAACCTGGAATGGTCTGTCCGGCAGGTCAATGCAGCCTATGTCGCCGATCGGATCATGGATGTCTTTCTCAAAACCAGTGGCCTGCACCCGAACCTCGCCCGGCGCATTGCAAGGTTGCGCTTCTATCTTGCCTGGCGAATGAATCTCGAGGGCAAGAAGGCTTTCAGCAAAACCCTGCTGTCGTGGCTCGACAGTCTTCAGGAATGGCGTGGTTGGAGTGATTCCGGAGGCCGCTCTTCCAGAGTACTTCTGGACCAACTTGATTCCCTGGTTATCGCGGTGTCGGCCAGTTTCGAGTCCGGCGGGACAGGCCCTGTAGAAGACTTCTGCCAGCATTGGCAGGAGGATTCCGCAAAGAGGGATGGCCAGGCAGTTAGACTTCGGCAGCGCCTGCTGGATACCGAACAGGGGGCAGCCAAACAGCGCAGAGCCGACCAGACTGCCCGGGCCCTGATTGGTCGGGCACTTCAGGGTCGGAGGCTGCCGGTTGCCATTGTCCGGTTCATCCTCGATTACTGGCAGGGCTTGTTAAAGCAGTCGGTGTGGGATTCCGGACTTGAAGGCGAAACTTTCCGGCACGGTAGCAAACTTCTGGAATGGCTGGTGTGGATTGGCGATCCATCGCTGTCCGACAAGGACAGGAACCGCCTCTACCATGTCGGCGAGCAGATTGGCGACCGAATTCTGGATGTCTGGAAGCGAGTGTACAAAGAATCCCTGCCACAGGAGGCTTTAGCAGGCATCGAAGCCGTTATGGTTTCACGATTGCGGGGTGAGGCTCCCGACCTGGTGGATGCCTTGTCCGCCGCCGGCAGTTTTCAATGGGACAGCAACTGGCTTGGCCTAGAAATGCCCCCCGAAGAGGCGTTCCGTCCCTTTGAGGGACAGTGGTTTGTTGAAGGCGAGGGGGCAGGTGAGCAGCGGCGTTTTTTCTATGCGCTCTTGCCGGAATCAGCAGAAATTCTCTGGACCAACGGCGCCGGGGTAAAACTGGGCTTGCAGACCTGGAGGGATTTCCAGGTCGCCCTGGATCAGCAGAAGATCCGCCCCCTGCCAAAGCTGACGCCGTTTGGAGCAGTACTGGCAGAAACCGTTGAACTGCTGGCGCGGGTGTGTCAGAAGCAACGCCGGCAGCGGGAACAGGCTGCGGAGGCTGCCAGGCTTCGTGCTGAGGAACTGAGGCGCGAGAAGGAAGCAGCGGAGGAGCGAAGACGGGTCGAGGAAGCCAGGCGGGAAGCAGAGCTTGAGCGACAGCGACAGGCCGCAGAAGAGCAACGCATTGCTGATGAAAAAGCTGAAGAAGAACGGATCCGGAAGGAACGCACCTTACTGGCAGAAAAACAGGTGGACGGCATCAAGCTTGGGGGCTGGATTGTTGTCGAACCGGATGAGTCATCGGAGGAACCCGCTCGCCTGAAACTGGCCGTGCGTATCAATGCCTCCAGAAAGCTGGTGTTCGTAGACCGTTTGGGCCTGAACCGGCGTGAGTTTCTTGAGGAGGCGCTGGTAGAGGGCATTGTCGAAGGACGGATCCGGGTCCTGGGGACCTCCGCTGAATTCGACGACACCCTCAGTAGGGTGGTTGGCCGGATCCGTGTGGGCCGCAACTGAGATAGCCGAAGCAGGAAAAACAACAATGGCAGACAACGATTACAGCTTTGGAACCCGGAATGATCCGCCCGCCGATCAGGACAACCGGGCCGATTACCGGCTAACGGCCCGGGCGCGGGCGATCCTGGAACTTGAATCCGGCCTGCCGGAAGACGCAGGCTCCGAGGCGAGGGAGCTGGTCTGTGGCATTCGTGACATTTCTGCGGGTGGTCTTTGCCTGGCCTCAAGCGAGCCACTGTCACTGGATGCCCTGCTGCCGGCGCACGTGCTTCTGGGCAATCACGATGAACCGTTCGGCTTGATGGTAGAGGTGGTCTGGTGTCGACCGAATGAGTCCGGTTTCCTGGTAGGGGTGCGGATTATAGAGTCCGATGAAACCGCCTACGTCGAGTGGATGGAGGCGGTGGCCTCAGCGATGGCGCAGGATTGAAAAGTAAGGCGTTGTGAAACGAAAAGAGCCGGCATCAAGCCGGCTCTTTCGCTTGCGAACGGGCTCGGGTTTACTCCTCCAGCTCGCCCATGCCGGTAATGTTGAAGCCGGCGTCCACGTACATGATCTCGCCAGTGATGCCGCTTGCGAGATTGGAGCCGAGGAATGCGGCGGCATTGCCCACCTCGTCGATGGTGACGTTCCGGCGCAGCGGTGCACGTTTGGCGTTTTCGGC
>JAWWAT010000348.1:0-4144 GCA_033721635.1 Marinobacter sp.
AGCAGCGCGAGGTCCCGCAGTGCAACGTCCATTCGAAGCTCGGTCGGACCGCTGTCCAGGTAAAGAAAGCTGTCGCTTGCCTTGTGTGCCGCTGTCATCCCACTGACTGTTGCCAGCGCTACTGTGATCAAGGCGAGCCAGACTCTTTTTGGGATCGTCATTGTTTGAACTCCGGAAAGCGGGCATCGCTCTGACCCTGCTGACTGAGCCAGTCGCTCACTCTTTGATGCTGGGCACTGTCACCTGAAGCCAGAGCAGCTCTCAGCAAAAGCCGGGTGTCCATGGGCTCCCTCTGACTCTCCCAGTTTTCGATCGCCAGTCTCAGAGCACCGTGCGGCTCGTTCTCTACATCCAGCTGGAAACGGGCAACATCCCTGGCGTGTAACAAAGTGCCTCGCCAGCGGGCCTCTTCAAATCGTTGCCTTAAACGATGGTTCAGTTCGTCACTGCCAGGGTGGCCCATGCGTTTCATGGCGATGGCCCGAATCACGGCCAGTGTGTCAACGGCCTCGAATCCCTGGGTGAGTGTCAAAACGCGCTCGAACTGGTCCTGCTCAAGGTGCCAGTCGGCAAGTTGGGCTCGGATATACAGGTCGCTCGGAGATGCCTGCAGAACCCTGCGCCAATGCAGTTCGGCTTCGGGCAGCCCTGCCTGGGCCGCGATATCACCGAGGGTGCCCTCGGTCCAGAGTCGACTGGTGGAATCAGCCTGCTGGCGGCTTGTCGACTCGGTGAGTTGTTGCGCAAGATTCCGGTAGGCTTTTTGAGGGTCGGCTGTCCTCGCCTGCACGGAAGCCAGGCAGCTCTTCGCTATCAGGCCGGGATACGCCGACTGAAGTGCCTGACAATGCCGCCCGGCCTCTTTGTAACGACCTTGAACCAGCTCGAGGTTGGCAAGGGTCAGACGAGCCTGGATACGTTGTTGATTGTCCGAAGAGCTTGAAATTACCTGTTCAAGATCGGCGCGGGCGGGTTCAAATTGATGCAGGCTCTGGCGCAGGGTTGCCCGGAGGACGCGCAGTCGGTCGGTCAGCTGCTCTTCCGCCCAGCGATTAACCAGTGTCTTGGCGTACCCCAGGTATCTCGGATCGCCACTGGATCTGGCCTGCGTGATCAGCATTTGCAGACGGTCCCCAACCTCTGTGGGTGAGTCTGTCTCCCCGAAGACTTCGGTAGCGGCGTTGGGTAACTCGGCCAGTATTTCATCGTCCCCGAACTCCGTGATGATGGGATCAGGGGCGGCTTGTATCTGGAAGGGCGCGAAAACCGCGATCAACCAAAAAATCCTGCCCCGAAGGGCAGGCAAGGATAAGGCCGGCCCGAAACAACGGGAAAACCGGCCAGGTGGAGTGCTATTGCAGCAGATCATTGAATGCCTGTGGATTATTCTGGTCATTGAAACTCAGGTCGATCCCGTTGACGTTCGCCGGCTGGGCTTCGTCGGTTGTCCGGGCGAACTGGGTTTTAACAAACGTTGTGAAGTCGACGGTCACAGCCGGCCTTTCCGATCGGCTGTTGGAACCGTCGAAGCAACCTGCCATCAATAACGCAATTGCGCAGACGGCCGTAAGTTTTGTGAGGGACCTCATGGCTATCTCCCGGTTATTCGTTGGGTGAACCGGCGATGGGTGTCGCCAGGTAAGGGAACGACTCGTAGTCTGCGGGCAGGCTGGTAGGATCCGCTGCCAGCTGGACGCCGTCGGTGTACTCGAGGCTGCCATCAGGCGCGTCGGCGGGGTCTGCCAGTACACCCATGGCGACGCGAAGCGCAATGTCGACGGTGTCATCGTAGGGCCGGCGGCCATTCGGGAAGCCGGCATTGTCACCCGCCAGAACACCGAGATCGTTCTGGCTGTCCAGCGGGGTTGGGGCAACGGCGGGCGTCAGTCTCAACATTTCGGAGGCAGTTACGCCCTCAGGCATGTTGACTCCCGGTACGCCGGTGAGGAATGCCGTGACAAGATCGTTGCGCGGAAAGTTGTTCGGTGCAGTTACGGGGAACAGCACTTCCATAAGCTCCGGCAGTGTCGGGTGTGTCACATAGGTGGCGAACTGCCCATCATCCTTGGGTTCGCTGGCGTTGAAACGGTCTTTGTCCTTGAGCCCGATAACCACCTCGTTTACCAGCGGCATGCCCAGACGTGAAACCTGGGTATAGGCACCACCTTCAACGGTTGCGCCCCGGCCTGCGGCGCTGGGAGTAGGGTTGATGATACGTGCCTGCCGAACGCTCGCTGTGGTCCAGGCACCGATTACGGGCTGGCTGCTGGAGTTCATGGCGGTGCCTGTCAGGCAGTCGGTCGGCACCTCAAGGGCAAAGGAGGTGACGTTCTTGTCAGCCAGATCACCGGGGCCTTCCCCATTCCGGGCGCCAAGAGGGTTGGTGTTAACCAGGTCGAAGATTTCACCCAGGTTCACCGCAAACGCCTCCTGGCGCTGCCCGACAAATACCCGACCGTTGGTCCCGCAGCCGGGAATGGCGATATCAAACACGTGTTGGCTGGCGTAGCCGGCGTAATCACCAAAGGACTTTGCACCGATGTTATCCAGGGGTTTGTCAAAGACTTCGGTACCGGTGTTCACGTTGGTGGCGGCCTGCACGGCACCGGTCCGACGATCCCCGGAAATGACATCCACTGTGTAGGTTTGCCGCAACTGGACGTTGGTGTCGTCACTTACATCGCCAATGTTCTTGAGGGGTACGGACACCATCCGCTGGTCGCCATCCGGCCCGACCGGCAATTGAATGTCGTTCAGGTTGTCTTCCAGTTGGAAGCGGAACGTCAGGTCCTCAATGGCATCGCCGTTGTTATCGACGTGAATCTCATAGATGGCATCGTCATCCAGATCAAAATAGTTGGGACCGCCGTAGGCGTCCTGCAGTGGCAGGTAATTGGCAATCAGGGTCACGAAATCGCTTCGGCCACTCTCGTAGCTCCGGAACATATAGAAGTCCGTGCCGTCGACTTTCGGGATTTCAGTGATAAAGGGCGCTTCACGGTGACTCGAAGCCTGGGCCAGGCCAGTGGCGAGGCAGGCTCCGGCCACTGCGATAGCGAGGCTGGACCGTTTCAGAATTGTTTTCATGTCGCTTTCCTCTTTGTGTTTTGGTGCGTCGGGGGAAGGAACGGCCGGTGCGCGTCAAAAGTTGCAGCTGCTGCAAAAAAAGTTTTTTGGCAGACGCGCAACTTCAGCTTCCGTGCGCCCGTACCTTCGGCAATAACCAGAACAATGAGGGTGTTTATGGCTTATGCCGAGGTGAATCAGGACGAGCTGATGCGATTGCTGCGCTCAGTGGCAAGGAAGGATCGAAAAGCGTTTCAACAACTCTATGGCAAGGTGGCAGCGAGAATGTTCGGGCTGTGCATCAAGCTGGCAAACCATCGTGAGCTGGCTGAGGAAGCGATGCAGGAGAGCTTTATACAGATCTGGCATCACGCCGGCGAATACCACCGGGACCGGGGCGCGCCCCTGGCATGGATGATGACCATTGCGCGTTACCGCACCCTGGACCTGATGCGCGCCCGCAAAGTAAGGCAGACGGCCGGTGACGAGCACCTTGAACAGGTTGAGGACAAGCGGGCTGGACCTCTGGACGATTCCTTGCGGACTGCCGGGTCGGCCCAGCTCACGGGCTGCCTCGAAGAGCTCAGTGATGTCCAGCGGGACAGCATTCTGCTCGCCTACTATCGGGGGTTCACTCACGACGAACTGTCAGAAACCCTGAGCTCACCGGTCGGGACGGTGAAAAGCTGGATTCGAAGGGGCCTGATGGCATTGAAGAGGTGTCTGGAGCGATGAAGAAAACATCCGAGCGCGTAGAGATTCTTGCGGCGGAATATGTTCTGGGTTCTTTGAAAGGCCCTGCTCGTCTCCGCTTCGAGGGATGGATGATGGAATCCGGTCGGGTTCGTCAGGAAGTGTGGTTCTGGGAGCAGCAACTGGGTGCCCTGTCGACGATTGCCACCCCGGAAACGCCCCCGCCAAGCATCTGGTCGAACATCCAGCAACGGTTGTGGCCCGAACAGTCCAAACCGAAAGCCCCGGTTTCCTCAAAAGCCGGTTGGTTCTGGCCAGGCTGGGGATTGACGGCAACCGCAGCCGCAGTTCTTTTCGCGGTTCTGTTATTCCAGCAGCCGTCTCC
>JAWWAT010000349.1:0-4121 GCA_033721635.1 Marinobacter sp.
CATCTGGCAGTCGATACAATCCCCAAGTCCGCCTGAGGGAGGCGCAGAATCCTTTTTTCGCGACCCTCTCGGTTCACCCCGGGCGGCGTCATAGGAGATAACCAGGGAGTCGGCATCCACCATGGATGATTGAAATCTCCCGTAGGGGCACATGTGAAAACAGACCTTCTCGCGCAGCCATCCAGCATTCAGATAAGTGGCCGCGGTGAAAAACAGAACCCAGAACAAAGCCCAGCCGGATGCTTCGAGAGCAAAAAGACTGCCGACCAGGTCCCGGATCGGGGTGAAATAGCCTACAAACGTAATTGCCGTCACAAGGCTGATCAGTAACCAGAGCCCGTGCTTGGAACCCCGGCGAGCGATCTTGTTCAAACTCAGAGGCGCTGCATCAAGCTTGATCCTTTTTGATCGATCCCCCTCCGCCACTCGCTCCGCCCACAGGAAGACCCAGGTCCAGACACTCTGAGGGCAGGCGTAGCCGCACCACACCCGACCGGCCAACACCGTGAGAAAGAACAAACCGAAGGCGCAAATCAGGAGAATCCCGGAGAGCAACACCAGGTCTTCTGGCCAGAAGGTGGCGGAAAAGATATGGAACTTTTTCTCTGAGAGATCCCAGAGGACCGCCTGTTGGCCACCCCAGTTCAGCCAGGCTACACCAAAATACAGGGCGAACAGTACAAACCCGCCGGTTATCCTCAGTCGTCGGTAAAGCCCGGAAAAGCTTCGCGGCTGAATTTTCTGTTCTGTCCCTCGCGTTGTTGATGACGATTCAATTTGCTTAACAGAGATCAGGCGACTCATTCGCTGCGCACCTTGCCACATTTGATCAGAAATGGATGGCAAGAGGATATTCGGTCGCCTTAAACAGGGGCAGGACCACTTTTTTAATAAACGATAGGGACAGATGAGAAGTCTTCAGGACACCAGCTCAGATAACCGGCGCAAAGCGGCAACCCGGGCGTTATTCCAGGGATGGGCAAAACTGATTCTCAGGCAGTTAGAAAATTTTCCGGAAACCGAGAAGAGGCTACCAGGGGTTATGACAATGCCCTCCTTAAGTGTTTTGGCGTAGAGGCTCAACGTGTCGACCTCTGGAGGCAGTTCCACCCACAGAGCCAAACCACCCTGGGGCGCGGTCGCTTTCAGAGGCAACGGCCAGTCCCCCAACAAATCCAGTAAATGGTCTCGCTGCAGGCGCAAGCTTTGCCGGTACCGTCGGAGGTACGATGCATAGCCGCCCTCGGCAATGAAGCTTGCCACACCTTGCTGCAAGAAGCGGCTACTTGCCAACTGAGAGGTCAATTTCAGTTGCAGTATGTTTTGATGCCACCGGCCACCTGAAACCCACCCCAAACGCAGGTCTCGCGAGAGAACTTTCGAGAAAGAACTGCAGTGGATGACGCGGTCATGGTCATCAATCGCCTTCAGGGAGTCGGGGGTGTTAAACCACCCTGACTCGCCGTATATGTCATCTTCAATGATCGCCAGATCATGTCGATCAGCAAGCTCAAGTAACCGTCGACGATCTTCGGAAGGCATGACAGCCCCGGTAGGAGTGGCGAAGGACGGGGAAACCACGCACGCCTTGATGTTCCAGACTTGAAGGCTCTCTTCAAGCGCCCGTATATCCATACCACTTGTAGGCGAGGCCGGTATCTCGATCACTTTGAGCTCAAGCTGTTCAAGCATCTGTAGAACCCCATAAAACCCAGGGGCTTCCACCGCAACCACATCACCACTCTGGCAAACCGCCATGAGGGCCAGAAACAGGGACTGCTGACAGCCAGAGGTGATGCAGAAATGATTGGCCTCAGCCGTCCACCCTCTTTTGGCGGCTCGAAGCGCAAGCTGGTTTCTCAACGCCTGATCACCAGCCGGTTCGTCATAATATTGAAAGCTCGCAGACTGGCGACGCAGGGCCCGGCCGATAGACCGGTTCAGCTGGATTATGCCCGGTGGAGGCTCGTCGCAGTGCAGATCGGGAAGCAAATCAAAGGCAGCGCTTCGGGTCATAATGTCCTGAAAAACCTGGCTCACTGAGACAGGCTGGGGCTCGGCAGGCACGGCGGCTTGCCTGGGGGGCTCGAACGCGCTATGCCCCAGCGACACAAAAAAGCCGCTTCGCTCCCGGGCCTGGATCATTCCCTGAGCCTCAAGCCGTTGCAACGCATGCTGTACCGTAATCTTGGAATAGCCGTAGCGGTTGCAGAGTTCTCTTATGGATGGCAGACGTTCGCCGGGCCGCCACCGCCCACCCTCGATACTCTTTCGAAGGGTTTCTTCAAGTGCCTGATATTTTGGCAAATCGACTGTCATTGCCTGACCCAATCTCCACACACACTCAGGGATTTATTCGGAACATCGAGTGGAAGTGCACCTTCCCCGATATCCGAATAAAAAAGCCGGGCTTTGGACCCGGCAAACTGAGTTTACTCTGAAAACAGCCAACAATTCACGCCAACTGGGATACCTTATCTTTCAGGCCGTCAATCCAGTTGTTCAAATCTTTCAGGGATTTGGACCCGGTCTCCTGCCCCATGAACTGGTCTCGTCTGAGTAGAACCAGAGTCGGAATCGCCCTGACGCCAAATTTGGCAGCGATCTCGTGCTTCTGATCCACATCCACCTTGACGACGGCGTTATCGGGATTCAGTTCACTGAACTGCTCAAGCACGGGATTCATTACCTTGCAGGGCGCGCACCAGGGTGCCCAGAAATCCAGTAGCAGCCATTCGTATTTATTGGCGAGTTCGCCCAGTTCTTCAAAGGTATTCAGATTTACAATCGGCACAACGAGGTTCCTCCGGGAACATTCTCAAGGATTAAAAAGGGCGTATTCGGCGAACAATGTCGATGCGAGGATGGAAACCGAATACGCCAAGGGGTGAAGCATGCGTGATCAGGAACCTTTCAAACGGGCTCTGATCAGCTTGTCGAGCGAGAACAGGCCGGGGCCGCACATGGCCAACCCCATCAGAATCAGGCCCCAGACCACGTGATATAACTCTGCCGCTGGTGCAATCGCTTCAAGACTGATGACCGCAACAATGTTGATGACGAACAGACCCAGCGAGGACACCAGGGAGAACAGACCAATGACCAGCAACACCGGAAAAACCAGTTCGCCAAAGGTCGCCAGGAAAGCTGCGACCTCAGGACTCAACAGCGGAACACTGTATTCTTCCTCAAACAGAAACAGCGTGGTTCCCCAGTCATCAATTTTCGTAAGGCCAGCCTTGAAAAAGACCCAGGCCACATAAAGCCGCCCGAGAAGCAAAGCAATGGGTAGCAGGCTGCCAACCAATCGCTGAACCGAATCGTTCAAACCGTAGAAACTGTAAGCCAAGGTTTTCATGTCTATCTCCTCCTAAGGAATGGTTTTGGCGCCAACAATGACGCCTTTCGCGATCATGTCTTGCAGCCAATAGGTAAAGTTGGTGTCTTTCAGAACATCCTCGCCAAAGACTTCGGCAATACTTCGCTGGTCTCTGACCGCCTCCAGCAACAACAAGTCTTTCTCAGGAATAACTTCCGCCATGCCTTTCCAGCCTGCGCGATAGACCAGCGCACTCTGGCCTCGGCCTTTGGCGATCATTCTCTTCGCCTGAGCGAAACTGAGTGTGTCCTTCGGGGTCTCGCTTTTGTGCGCCTCCCAGATACTGACCACTGGGTACATGGAGCGGAAAAACTGGATCCCTTTGTTAAGAATCAGAGAGCAAGACGCCAGGTCTTCTCCAATTGCGTTAAAGCTCGCAACGCTCACCTCTTCGTACTGGCTCCTCTCAACCCGCGCTACGTGATTGTCGAGTCGCGCCACATCGGACAGATAAGGAACGCGGTCTGAAATCCGATGCGAGATAATCCAGCTCGGAAAGCCCCAACCGAAATCGCCCCAGTCTCCGCTGTGTTTCCGGATCATCCTGAAATAGTCCAGGGCTAACTCGTCAAAGCCAGCAGCTCCCACCAACGCCCTCACGGTCGGATAACTGTGCTCGAGTGCTCTAACTGCCTTTGCCTCAACCCCGAATCTATAAACTTCTGAATTGTGCAGCTCCGGTTTGCTGGTGCCGCCGAATAGAAACTCCAGAAATTGGGACTGGTAATCAGACAGGTTCATA
>JAWWAT010000350.1:0-4108 GCA_033721635.1 Marinobacter sp.
CCCGCGGCCTTCTGGTGCGCCGCCCCCATGCCGGCGTCAAGGTGGTTTCCGTCAGCGCCTCCGAGCTGATGGAGCTCTACCGCATACGTGAAGTCATGGAGGGACTGGCCGCCCGCCAGGCAGCCGAGCGCATGACCGATCAGGAAATCGCCGACCTCCAGGCAACACTCGACACCCACGAACGCATGATCGACGAAGCGCAGGGCCAGGCCTACTACCAGGCCGAAGGCGACTACGACTTCCACCACCGGATCGCCACCGGTAGCCGCAACACCAAACTGGCCCAGATGCTGTTGGGTGATCTTTACTACATGGTGCGCATGTACCGTTACCGGCTAAGCACCTCTACCGGGCGCCCCAAGCGGGCTCTCGGTGAACACCGCCGTATCGTCGAGGCCATCGCCCAGCGCGACGGTGAACTCGCCGAATTTCTGATGAAACGTCATATCAACGCAGCAAGACAGAACATCGAGAAAAAGATCCAGGAAGGCGAAATCACTATCTAAGTAGGTCGGATTAGCCAAAGGCGTTATCCGACAACAAGAATCCAAAAGAGAAGAGGCCAACACCATGACCAACAAACTCAGCCCCGGCGCCCGCTTCCGCAAGGCGCTCAAAGAAAACCAGCCCCTGCAGATTGTCGGCACCATCAACGCCTACGCCGCGATGATGGCCGATAAAGTCGGCCACCAGGCGATCTACCTGTCCGGTGGCGGCGTCGCCAACGCCTCCTACGGCCTGCCGGATCTGGGCATGACCACCATGAACGATGTGGTCGAGGACGTTCGCCGTATTACGGCAGCCACCGACGTACCGCTGCTGGTAGACATTGATACCGGCTGGGGAGGCGCCTTCAACATCGCCCGCACTATCCGTGAGATGGAACGTGCCGGTGCAGCCGCTGTCCACATTGAGGACCAGGTTGCCCAGAAGCGCTGTGGTCACCGCCCGAACAAGGAAATCGTGTCCCAGGAAGAGATGGTCGATCGCATCAAGGCCGCTGTGGATGCCCGTGAAGACGAAGACTTCTTCATCATGGCCCGTACCGACGCCTTCCAGAAAGAAGGTCTCGAAGCCGCCATCGAGCGCGCCAAGGCCTGTATCGAAGCTGGCGCCGACGGCATCTTTGCCGAAGCGGTCACGGAACTTGAGCACTACAAGGCTTTCTCGGAAGCCCTGGACGTGCCCATCCTGGCCAACATCACCGAATTTGGCGCCACGCCTCTGTACAACCGTAAGGAACTGGCCGAAGCCGGCGCCGACATGGTCCTGTACCCGCTCAGCGCCTTCCGCGCCATGAACAAGGCCGCCCTGACTGTTTACCAGAACATCCTGGAGAAGGGCGACCAGAAAGACGTGGTTGATATGATGCAGACCCGTATGGAGCTGTACGATTTCCTGAATTACCACGATTTCGAGCAGAAGCTGGACCAGCTATTCCAGCAGAGCAAAGGCTAACGACTGCGATTGGGGTCAGATGGCCGTTTTATCTGACCCTGATGTCCAAACAAGATAAAGATGGGAGACAACAATGGCTGAAGCAAAACAACTGAGCGGCGCTGGCCTACGAGGCCAGGTGGCTGGTGAAACCGCCCTGTGTACCGTCGGCAAAAGCGGCGCCGGCCTGACATACCGCGGCTACGACATTGCCGATCTGGCTGAGAAAGCCCAGTTCGAAGAAATCGCTTATCTGCTGCTGCGCGGCAAACTGCCCAACCGCCAGGAACTGGACGCCTACACCAAAAAACTCCAGAGCCTGCGCGGCCTGCCGGCTGCCCTGAAAACCGTGCTTGAGCAGATCCCCAAAGACGCGCACCCCATGGATGTAATGCGCACCGGCTGCTCTATGCTGGGTAACCTGGAAACCGAAGAAGATTTCAGCGAGCAGGACGACAAGATCGACCGCATGCTGGCGGTGTTCCCGTCCATCATCACTTACTGGTACCGCTTCGCCCACGAAGGCGTTCGGATCGAAACCGAGAGCGATGTGGACTCCATCGGCGGCCATTTCCTGGAGCTGCTCCACGGTAAGAAACCCAGCGAACTGCACGAGCGCGTCATGAACGTGTCGCTGATCCTGTACGCCGAGCACGAATTCAACGCCTCCACCTTCACCGCCCGCGTGTGTGCCTCCACGCTGTCTGATATTCACAGCTGTGTGACCGGCGCCATCGGTTCGCTCCGTGGTCCTCTGCACGGCGGCGCCAATGAGGCGGCCATGGCCCTTATCCAGAAGTTCAAAACGCCGGAAGAGGCCGAAGAAGGCCTGATGGGCATGCTGGAGCGCAAGGAAAAGATCATGGGCTTCGGCCACGCGATCTACAAAGAGTCCGACCCGCGCAACGCCATCATCAAGCAATGGTCCAAGAAGTTGGCTGAAGAAGTGGGTGATACCGTGCTGTACCCGGTATCCGAGCGCTGCGAAGCCGTTATGTGGCGCGAGAAGAAGCTCTTCTGTAACGCCGACTTCTTCCACGCATCCGCCTATCACTTCATGGGCATTCCGACCGAACTGTTCACCCCGATCTTCGTGATGTCCCGGGTATCCGGCTGGACCGCCCACGTGAAAGAACAGCGTGAGAACAACCGTATCATTCGCCCAAGCGCCGATTACACTGGCCCGGCGGATGCCAAGTGGGTACCGATTGAGGAGCGCCCATGAACACCGAATACCGCAAACCGTTACCAGGCACCGACCTGGACTATTTCGATACCCGCCAGGCCGTGGAGGACATCCAGGCCGGCGCGTACGAAAAGCTTCCGTACACCTCCAAGATCCTGGCGGAACAACTGGTTCGCCGCTGCGATCCGGAGATGCTGACGGACTCCCTCAAGCAGCTGATCGAGCGCAAGCGCGACCTGGATTTCCCCTGGTACCCGGCCCGTGTTGTGTGTCACGACATCCTTGGCCAAACCGCCCTGGTGGACCTGGCCGGCCTGCGGGACGCGATCGCCGAGAAGGGCGGTGACCCTGCGAAGGTCAACCCCGTGGTCCCGACACAGTTGATCGTGGATCACTCGCTGGCCGTTGAGCATGCCGGCTTCGAGAAAGACGCTTTCGAGAAGAACCGTGAGATCGAAGACCGCCGCAACGACGACCGCTTCCACTTCATCAACTGGACCAAGACCGCGTTCAAGAACGTGGACGTGATTCCTCCCGGCAACGGCATCATGCACCAGATCAACCTGGAGAAGATGTCTCCGGTGGTTCAGAACCGCGATGGCGTTGCCTTCCCGGATACCTGTGTCGGCACCGACAGTCACACCCCGATGGTGGATGCCCTGGGCGTGATTTCTGTGGGTGTAGGTGGCCTGGAAGCCGAGAGCGTGATGCTGGGGCGTGCCTCCATGATGCGCCTGCCGGATATCGTTGGCGTGGAGCTGACTGGCAAGCTTCAGCCGGGCATCACCGGTACCGATATGGTACTGGCCATCACCGAGTTCCTGCGTAAGGAGCGCGTGGTTGGCGCTTACCTGGAGTTCTACGGTGAAGGCGCTGAAAGCCTGACCGTGGGCGACCGTGCCACCATCTCCAACATGACCC
Source organism: Marinobacter sp. (assembly GCA_033721635.1). Taxonomy (GTDB): domain Bacteria; phylum Pseudomonadota; class Gammaproteobacteria; order Pseudomonadales; family Oleiphilaceae; genus Marinobacter. The sequence goes on from JAWWAT010000350.1 coordinate 3,545, forward strand.
CGGAATATGGCGCCACCGCCGCGATGTTCTACATCGACGGCCAGACCATCGATTACCTGAAACTGACCGGTCGTGAAGACGAGCAGGTTGCCCTGGTAGAAAAGTACGCCAAGGAAACCGGCCTCTGGGCCGACAGCATGAAGAACGCCGAATACGAGCGCGTGCTGAAGTTCGACCTGTCGAAAGTGACCCGCACCCTGGCTGGCCCCTCGAACCCCCATGCGCACCTGCCCACCTCCGAGCTGGCAGAGCGCGGCATTGCCGGTGAGTGGGAACAGGAAGAGGGCAAGATGCCGGATGGTGCGTGTATCATCGCCGCCATAACCAGCTGTACCAACACCAGTAACCCCCGCAACATGGTGGCTGCCGGCCTGATCGCGCGCAATGCCAACAAGCTGGGACTGACCCGCAAGCCCTGGGTAAAGACCTCCCTGGCGCCGGGCTCCAAGACCGTCAAGATGTACCTGGAAGAAGCCAACCTCCTGCCGGAGCTGGAGCAACTCGGTTTCGGCGTGGTGGCCTTTGCCTGCACCACCTGTAACGGGATGAGTGGCGCCCTGGATC
>JAWWAT010000351.1:0-4104 GCA_033721635.1 Marinobacter sp.
TACCCCGTGTCTTGACGGTTGTGCGCAACACTTCCGGATTGCTCAGAATGAAGTTGCTCGGGGCGAGGGCGTCGGTCATCTGACTGGTGAAAAAACGGACTTTCCGTCTTTCGTGATCGTCCATCTCCCGGACATCGTCAATGGTGTCCATAACCCAACGAGTTGTGAGCAAATAGGCTTGCTTGAGCGCGTTGAAGGCGATGACGTCGTTCCAGGCCTGGTCTCGGAAACGGGGGTCGCCGGGCTCCGGTTCGGCTACGGTCAATGGTTTTTTGCCAATACCGCTGGCCAGGATGCCAGACCAGAACAGACCGGCGTCTTTGAGTAGCCGCATCTGTGCAAACAGGAGCGTGTCCGGCTGGGTAGCAAGCTTACCGGTCAGGGTAACGAAGGGTCTGGTCATGCTGCCCACGCTGGCCGGATTCGGTGGGCCGCCGCGTAAGCGGCGCATGACAGAGCGCTTGAGCAGGCGGCTACCATGGACACCCACTCGTGCCAGCGAGCGGCTTACCACATTGGGTTCGAAGTCAGGCGTTGATTGCTTTTTTATTGGTTTATCAGCCATTGTTTCGCCTTCTGCCTTTTACGCGTTACATGTAGACGCCGCCGTTGACGTTGATCTGCTGGCCGGTGATGTAATCGCCTTCTGCGGCCAGGAACACCACGGCGCGGGCAATTTCCTCAGGTTGGCCAAAACGACCCATGGGTACCCGGGCAATGATTTGTTCGCGGATATTCTCGGGAACCTGGGCCAGCATTTCGGTTTCGGTAAAGCCCGGGGCAATGGCATTGACCGTAATGTTGTACTTGGCCATTTCCAGTGCCAGGGTTTTGGTAAAGGCGATGATGCCACCCTTGCTGGCCGCGTAGTTGGCTTGCCCGAAATTGCCGGCCTGACCGACGAAAGACGTGATGTTGATGATGCGCCCGTATTTCTGGTCCATCATGATTTTCAGAACTTCGGAGCAGGTGGCGTAGACGCTACCGAGGTTGGTATCGAGGACGTCATTCCAGTCATCGTCGGTAAGCTTTTTCATAGACTTGTCTTTGGTGATGCCTGCGTTGTTCACCAGAATGTCGATGCGGCCCCACTGGTCCTGAACCTGACGGACCAGGCTGCGCGCTTCCGGCATTTTCGACAGGTCTGCCTTGAAGGAAAGTGCCCGGACGCCATTTGCCTCAATTTCCCTGGCAACTTCTTCGCCTTCGGACTGGCGGGAGCGGTAGTTGATGGCAACGTCGGCGCCTCGCTGGGCAAGTTGCAGTGCGATGTGACGACCGATGCCGCGTGAGGCACCGGTTACCAGGGCGACCTTGCCCTTGAGATCCTGCATGACATCCTCCCTGGAGCGGCGGCCCGCTCTGGTTGTTATTACTTGTTATTGATCACCTCAATCAAGCTAGCAGAGCCTCTGATTCTCGACAAGAAAATGTGATGGTCGTCACGCTGTGCGAATGAATGTCTTGAGCCGCGGCGCAATGGATTCGCGCCATTGGCTGCCGTTAAAGACGCCGTAGTGGCCAACCCCCTCTTGCAGGTGGTGCAGGCGCTTCGCATCTGGAATATTCACACACAGGTCGTGAGCGGCCCGGGTTTGTCCGGGACTGGAAATGTCGTCCTTCTCGCCTTCGATCGTCATCAGTGCGGTGTTTTTGATGGCGGACGGATTCACTTTTCGCCCCCGGTGCATGAAACAACCCCTGGCAAGGTGGAACTCCTGGAATACCCGTTTGATCGTGTCCAGGTAATAGGTGGCTGGCAGATCCATGACCGCGAGGTACTCGTCGTAGAACTCACGGTGGCGCCTGATTTTCTCGACTTCTCTGTCACGCATGGATTTGAACAGGCCGCGGTAGGCGTCAACGTGGCGGTCGAAGTTCATGTTCACGAAGCCGGTCAGCTGCAGAAAGCCGGGATAGACTTTCCGCATGGCGCCGGGGTAGGGCGCCGGCACAGGGTGAACCAGGTTGCGCCGGAACCAGGCCAGGTTGTGCTTGGTGGCCAGTTCGCAAGGCGCTGTGGGATCAATGCGTCCGTCAATGGGGCCGCTCATGAGGGCCAATGAGCGCGGTGTCGCCGGGTTATTATCCTCGGCCATGATGGCCGTAGCTGCCAGCACCGGCACCACAGGCTGGCACACGGCCAATACGTGGGTGTCTGGCCCAAGCTGTTCGATAAAATCGATAACGTAGTCGATGTAGTCGTCGAGCCCAAAATCGCCAGCGGAGAGAGGGACCCGGCAGGCATCGCGCCAGTCGGTGATATAGACATCGTGATCTGGCAGCATTTCCTTTACGGTACCCCGCAGCAGCGAGGCGAAGTGCCCGGACAAGGGCGCAACGATCAGGAGTTTCGGGTCATCGGGCCTGGATACACTGCGCTGGAAATGCTTGAGCTGGGCAAAGGGTTTTCGCTGGATGATGGCTTCACTGACGTCGACCTTCTCGCCATCGCATACTGTTGAGTGCAGATTGAAAGCGGGTTTCGGGTAGCGCCGGGTCAAATCACCAAATACGCCATAGGCGGAGGCAATACTGCGAGCGCCCGGCAAACGCGACAGGGGGCTGAGGGGGTGCCGGAGCAGTTTGCTCTGTGCATCTGTCATCATGCGCAAAGGCATCAGCGCAGCGCGGCTCATTTCGTGGGCAAAATACATCATGGCACTGTCCTGCTTGAGTTATGGAGGCCGGAAGTCAACGCAAAGCTCAGTAACCATCGATTTCCGCGCTCGATCTTTGATACCCGATGCTGATAGAGATCCGGGCGAAACAGATACAATCGTCCAAAAAGGTTGAAAATGTTCTTCTCGCAGATGAACTCGCCGCCTGCCTTGGGCTTGGCCAGAACCCAATTGAGTTTGTAAAGCCGGCCCTCGGACACCATGTCCACGTGCGGTCCTACCTTATGGCCTTCCGGGTACCGGACCAGGTATATATTCAGGCGTCTGGAATGAAAGAGAACCCGGGTTTTTACGTTTGCAGGCATAGTAATGGCATACGCTCTCGCAGAGTCACTCGAAGCAGTTTGCGCGTTCTGCGGGCAGTTGGTCAATCTTGGCCGGAAGCTGGCTCTTACCAAGAGGGGGAGATGAACCGATGACCAGGGCGTCAGGCACCCGCAAGCTTTTGCGATGGATTTTGCTGCTTTGCGGTGGTGCTATCGCACTGATCCTATTGGTGGTTCTGTTGTTCCGATTCGTAAATCCGCCGACTTCGGCGTTCATGTTGGGGTATCAGCTTCAGAACACCGGTAAATCCCTCACTCATGAATGGGTGCCCATGCGCGCGATTTCCCCCTGGATGCCGCTGGCGGTGGTTGCCAGCGAAGATCAGCGCTTTCCTCATCACGCGGGCGTGGATCTTGAGGCTATTCGACAGGCTCTCTCCGAGTACCGAGCAGGTGAGGGGCTTCGAGGAGCCAGTACCATTACTCAACAAACTGCCAAAAACCTCTTCCTCTGGAACGGGCGTAGCTTCATTCGCAAGGCCATTGAGGCGGGCCTGGCGGTTGTCATTGACGGTTTCTGGCCAAAGCAGCGAGTGCTGGAGGTGTACCTGAACATTGCTGAGTTCGGCCCCGGGATCTATGGGGTTGAGGCTGCCAGCCAGGCCTACTTCGGCAAGCCATCCCGTCAGCTCACGGAATACCAGGCCGCGCTGCTCGCGGCCGTGCTCCCAAATCCGAAGGTTTTGCGTGTTCAGTCACCTTCGTCCTATGTGCTTGATCGAGTCGCCTGGATCAGAGGCCAGATGGCGCAGCTTGGCCCGGGGTATCTTCGGGATCTTTAGTCGGGGAAACCGGCTGCTTTATTGGCGTGACCATTGGCCCGGACTCGTTGATACTGGGTGTATCTCGAACCACTTCTTTTCGAAAGGACTTTTAACATGTCTCTTTTCCCAGACGACAACGGCGAAAACGATCTGTTCATGTCGCGCACCGATCCGGAAAACCCTCTGGGTACCCATGCCCCCTACAGTTTCGAATTGGAAGGCAAAGTCTGGCCGACCGTGGAACACTATTTCCAGGGCATGAAGTTCACCGACGACAACCGCCAGGAAAAGGTGCGCAACGCCGATACGCCCGGCAAGGCAGGAAAGCTAGGA
>JAWWAT010000352.1:0-4096 GCA_033721635.1 Marinobacter sp.
GCCCAACAGCAGCTTAGCGCCCACGATCAGAGTCTCGCCAAGGAACGATTGCTGCACTATCAGCAGGCCTGGGAACTGATCAAGCGCCACAACACCATTCGTTAGTTCTGGCGGGACTCTAGCCACGCGGCGACGCGGCTGGCGACCCCATCGCCCAGAGTTCCGGGCGCCGGAGTGAGCCAGGGAATGGGTTGTCGCTCGAAGCCACTCATCCCGGCCCGGCGCAACCGCATTCCCATACTCCATTTTGTTTGGTCATCAACGGCTCCGGAAGGATAAAGCTCCAGCAACTCAATGCTCAGCGACTCCAGACGTTCGGGCAGATCTGGACGGTCAACGGGGTAAAACCGGGGCACCACCCAGATAAGCGCTGCAGCATCAGCTCCCTCCAGTACCTGGTTGGTCACGTGTATGCTGGCTCGCCCCACTCCCAGAACAGCCGGCGTTTCATAGCCTCGCTCAGCCAACTGGGCCAGCCCGGCCTGGAGCGTCTGGCTGATCCGGCTTCGGTAGCGCGCCTCAAGATCATCGGCGCTCTCTGAAGCCATGACATCAATCATTACCGATTCCGGCGCCTCCGGCTCACCCGGACCCGCTTCCGACGATGGCTGCTCTGCTACCACGGTCCGCATCAGGACTTCACTCAGAACCGGAGAGGGCGACTCCAGACCAAGGGCGAGTACGGCCCAACCCCTGGAAGCCAGCCCCGCGGCCAGTGAACCGGTCACTCCGGAAGCGGCGGTTTCGCCCTCGTCCGACAGAACCAGCACCGCGCCATGGGCCGGCAACCTGGCTTCCGGATAAAACAGCCCGAGCGCCCGATCGCCGTCCTCGAGTTCCAGCCATACCGCTGCCTCGGGAAAGGTCTGGTCCAGAGAGCGCTCACCGGTGCCCGTCCAGATCAGCGACCGACTTGCAGACTCGGTGGCCGGCGCCGCCGAATCTTCAGGCTCGGCGGCCTGACCATCCTCTTCCTGGCCGAAGACAGCCGACGGCATGGCAAACACCAGGGCCAGGATGAAAAACCGGAACACAAGCGGTCGGTAAATCTCGAATCTCTGCACAGATACTGATCCTTTGACTGCGAAAAAACGCGACTGAGCTGTTAGACTAGCAGCCATCCTGAATGTGCGGCAGGGACCGCTGACCACGCCATTATCCATTGTTGTGAGAGAGCCGTCATGAATCCTTACCTGATTGCCCCATCCATCCTGTCCGCCGATTTTGCCCGCCTTGGCGAGGAAGTCGACAACGTTCTGGCCGCTGGCGCGGATGTTGTGCACTTCGATGTGATGGACAATCACTATGTGCCCAATCTCACCATTGGCCCCATGGTCTGCGAGGCCCTGCGCAAGCACGGCGTGACCGCCCCCATCGATGTCCACCTGATGGTATCGCCGGTTGACGACCTGATCCGTATGTTTATCGACGCCGGCGCCAGTTACATTACCTTCCACCCGGAAGCGACCAACCACATTGATCGCTCACTGCAGCTGATCCGTGACGGCGGCTGCCAGGCCGGACTGGTGTTTAACCCGGCCACGCCCCTGCATTACATGGATCACGTGATGGACAAGCTGGACATGGTACTGCTGATGTCCGTGAACCCCGGTTTTGGAGGCCAGAAGTTTATCCCCGGCACCCTCGACAAACTTCGGGAGGCCCGCAAACGCATCGATGCCAGCAACTACAACATCCGGCTGGAAATCGACGGTGGCGTGAAGACCGAGAACATCCGGGAAATCGCCGAGGCCGGTGCCGACACCTTTGTGGCGGGGTCTGCCATCTTCAACACCGATAACTACAAGACCACCATTGATGCCATGCGCGAAGAGCTGGAGCAGGCCCGCAGGGTGATCAGCCAATGAGTCTGGCGGGGTTGTTCAATCCTCGCTGGCCGGGCGTTGCCCTGTTTGATCTCGACGGCACCCTGGTAGACAGTGCGCCAGATCTGGCAGCCGCTGTGGATCAGATGCTCGAACACCTTGGCCGCTCCCCGGCCGGCATTGATCGGGTGCGGAATTGGGTTGGCAACGGGGCCAGCGTTCTGGTCCGCCGGGCGCTGGCTGGCCAGGTGGATTGGGAGCCTGCGAGGCCGAAAGACGACGCCCTGTTCAAGGATGCCCTGGCAATTTTCTATCACGCCTACGGCACCATCAACGGGCAGCATTCGGTTGTCTATGCAGGCGTAGAAGCTTGCTTGACGCACCTGAAAAACCAGGGTTGCCGACTGGGCATCGTCACCAACAAGCCGGAACAGTTTGTGGCGCCATTGCTGGAACAGATGGGATTGGACCACTGGTTCGACCTGACCGTGGGCGGTGACACCCTGCCGGTCAAGAAACCTGACCCCGCGCCCCTGCTCCATGCGATGGAGACACTTGGGGGAACCCGCGGAACCACGGTGATGGTTGGCGACTCCGGGGCGGATATTAATGCCGCGCTGGCAGCAGGCATTCCCTGCGTGGCAGTCCGTTATGGATACAATTATGGGCCCGCCGTGGATACCCTCGGTGCCGATGCCGTTGTTGATTCGCTGGCCGAGCTTTTGTAATCTCACGAGGAACTTACATTGAGCACTTCTTTACGGGAGATTCCTGCCGTGCAGGGACTGAATCTGACTGCAGCGCGAGGCATCCTGACAACCCGCGCAACACGATGGTGGCGATGGCGCACCGGCTGAGTAAGCCAGGGGCCTGACTGGCGTCTGCCGGTCGAGCCCGCAGCACCTGACGGAAGCGCGTGCTTCCGTACACAATGCAGATCAGATTTCAGGAAACCGTACCATGACACCCGAGCAATTCACCGAGCTCGCCGACGCCGGATTTAACCGCATCCCTGTGTACCGTGAGGTACTTGCCGACCTCGACACGCCTCTGAGCACCTACCTGAAACTTGCCAGCGGGCCCTATTCGTATCTGTTCGAGTCGGTTCAGGGCGGCGAGAAGTGGGGCCGTTATTCAATCATTGGCCTGCCCAGCCACGAAGTGCTGAAAGTCTTTGACCACCGGGTGGAGATCAGCCGCGGCGGGGAGCTTGTCGAAACCGAGGAAGTGGACGACCCGCTGGCGTTTGTCGAGGCCTACCAGAAACGCTTCCATGCGCCGGATCTGGACGAACTCCCCCGATTTAACGGCGGCCTGGTGGGCTACTTCGGTTACGACACGGTGCGCTACATCGAAAAGCGACTGCGCAAGAGCTGCCCGCCGGACAAAATCGGCACGCCGGACATCCTGTTGATGGTGTCCAACGAGATCGTGGTGTTCGACAACCTGCGAGGCAAGCTTCACCTGATCGTCCATGCTGACCCCGCCGTGGAAGGCGCTTTCGATAGGGCCCAGGCCCGAATTAATGAGCTGGAAGGGCAGCTGCACCGGCAAACCGCAGATGCGCCCCGCACGCCCGAACACCTTCGGGGCAAGACCGTGGACGAGAGCGATTTTGTCTCCGGCTTCAGCCAGGAGAAGTTCGAAGCGGCCGTGGACAAGATCAAGGGCTACGTGCTCGACGGCGACGTGATGCAGACGGTAATTTCCCAGCGCATGTCGATTCCCTTCCAGGCGCCACCGCTGAACCTTTATCGTTCGCTTCGGGTGCTCAACCCGTCTCCCTACATGTATTTCCTGGACCTGGGGGATTTCCAGATTGTCGGTTCGTCCCCGGAAATCCTGGCCCGGGTGGAAGATGAGGAAGTCACCGTTCGCCCCATTGCCGGCACCCGCAAGCGCGGCGCCACCGACGCCGAGGACAAGGCGCTGGAAGCGGAACTGCTGGCCGATCCCAAGGAAATTGCCGAGCACCTGATGCTGATCGACCTGGGCCGCAACGACGCCGGCCGGGTGTCGGAAACCGGTACCGTCCGGCTCACCGACAAGATGATTGTGGAGCGCTACTCCCACGTGATGCACATTGTCTCCAACGTCACCGGCCGCTTGAAAGACAACACCAGCTGCCTGGACGTGCTTCGGGCCACCCTGCCCGCCGGCACCCTCAGTGGTGCGCCCAAGATCCGGGCCATGGAAATCATCGACGAGCTGGAGCCGGTCAAGCGTGGCGTCTACGGCGGCGCCGTGGGCTATCTGTCGTTCAACGGCAA
>JAWWAT010000353.1:0-4094 GCA_033721635.1 Marinobacter sp.
CTCGGTCAGGGTTTCGAGCAGAGCTTCACGCTCAGCACTGTTCTCAGCTTCCAGAACGGCGCGGCGGGAAACAACCACGTTGTTACGCTTCTGGTCGAGCTTGATAACCTTGAATTCGAGTTCTTTGTTCTCCAGGTGCGCGGTGTCGCGAACCGGACGAACGTCTACCAGCGAGCCAGGCAGGAAGGCACGGATACCGGCCAGATCGACGGTGAAACCACCCTTGACCTTACCGTTGATGATACCTTTAACCACTTCCTCAGCTTCGAAGGACTTCTCAAGTACCTTCCAGGCTTCTGCACGCTTGGCCTTTTCACGGGACAGACGGGTCTCACCGAAGCCGTCTTCCACAGCGTCGAGAGCTACATCGACAACGTCGCCGATAGCAATTTCCAACTCGCCTTTTTCGTTAAGGAACTGGGAGGCGGGGATAACGCCTTCGGACTTCAGTCCGGCGTTAACGGTGACCCAGTCGTTATCGACGTCTACAACGGTTCCCTGGACGATGGAACCTGGCTGCATGTCAATTTCTTTCAGGCTTTCTTCAAAAAGATCCGCAAAGCTCTCGCTCATTATGAGTCCTATATGATCAACGCAAGTGTACTCCGTGCCACCAGCAACACGGTCTGTTAACAAGTTCCGGATTAAGCCTGTGGCTGGCAGATAGCGCTACATCCGGCATTTCAACGACAAAAAGGTGTAGTCAGGCCTGGCCTGCTGCAGCCATACACCTGTCCAACACCTCTTCTATACTCAACCCCGTAGAATCAATGACTTGCGCATCATCTGCGGGCTTGAGAGGGGCTGCGGAACGGTTCATATCCCGTTCATCACGAACCCGTATCTCCTCTAAAAGGGCGTCAATATTAACATCGACACCAGCGTCCTTCAACTGGCTATAGCGCCGCTGGGCCCTCTCCTCGGCGCTTGCCGTCAGGAAAATTTTTACCGGGGCATCCGGAAAGACCACCGTTCCCATATCACGGCCATCCGCCACCAGGCCCGGCAACTGCCGGAAGTCGCGCTGGCGTTGCAAGAGAGCGTCACGGACGGGCTGCATCACAGCTACTTTTGAAGCATTGTCGCCCGCCGATTCTGTACGTATATCTGCGGTCACATCCTGCCCTGCCAGAATGACTTTTACCGGCTCGCCTTCAGGCGTGGGCTCAAACGCCACATCCAGCCCGGCGGCGACTTTCACCAGACTGGCTTCATCTTCCAGAGAGACACCCTGACGAACCGCAGCCAATGCTGTCAGCCGATACAAAGCCCCGCTGTCCAGCAGATGCCAACCCAGCTTCCGGGCCAGCATCTGGGTGATCGTACCCTTGCCGGAGCCCCCGGGACCGTCAACCGTAATCACCGGCGCACTGCTATCAAGCATTATTCAGCCCCCTCGGCTGAGATATTGATTCCCGTACCCTGCGCAAGTTCCACAAATCCCGGAAAAGAAGTAGCAACATTGGCACAATCGGTGACTGTGATCTCTCCCGATGCGCGGAGCGAAGCCACAGCGAAAGACATGGCGATCCGGTGGTCTCCGTGACTGCTCACAGTACCGCCACCAATGGTCTGGCCGCCATCAATAATGATGCCATCCGGGGTTACGGTAGTTTCCACACCCAGAGCGGCCAGGCCGTCTGCCATTACCTGAATGCGGTCGCTTTCCTTGACCCTGAGCTCCTCAGCGCCCCGCAAAACCGTGCGGCCTTTGGCGCAGGCTGCGGCAATGAACAGCACCGGGAATTCGTCGATGGCCAGGGGCACCTGATCCTCGGGAATGTCGATACCCTGAAGCTCCGCTGAACGGACCCGCAGGTCAGCAACGGGCTCACCACCGATTTCGCGTTCGTCCAGAATCTCAATGCTGGCGCCCATCTGGTTCAGGATGTTGATCACACCGACCCGAGTGGGGTTCATGCCGACATGCCGAAGAATCAGATCCGAGCCCGGAGCGATACTCGCGGCCACAAGGAAAAACGCGGACGATGAGATATCGGCAGGCACATCAATGTTGGTCGCCGTCAATTTGCCACCACCACTGACGCTGGCGGTCGCCCCGTCCCGGTGAACGTGGTAGCCAAAGCCCGCCAGCATGCGCTCGGTATGATCACGAGTCGGCGCCGGCTCGGTTACCGACGTACTGCCCTCGGCATAAAGACCGGCCAGCAGGAGGCATGACTTCACCTGGGCGCTGGCCACGGGCATCTCATAATGAATACCGGACAGCTTCTGTCCGCCACGGATCTTCAGTGGCGGGCGGCCGCCCTCCGCAGTATCGATCACGGCACCCATGGCCCTGAGCGGATCGGCAACCCGCCCCATCGGGCGACCGGAGAGACTCGCATCGCCGGTCAGCTCGGAATCAAAGGGCTGGGCCGCCAACAAACCGGCGAACAGCCGCATGGCGGTTCCCGAGTTACCCAGATACAGAGGCCCCCGCGGGGCCTGAAGCCCGTGCATGCCAACGCCATGGATGCGAACAAAGCCGTCGTCCGGGCCTTCAATGGTAACGCCCATATCCCGGAACGCCTGGAGCGTGGCCAGACTGTCTTCACCCTCCAGAAAACCTTTCACCTCGGTTACGCCATCAGCCAGCGCACCCAGCATTATCGAACGGTGCGACATCGATTTGTCGCCGGGCACCCGGATATCACCGGTAATCGCGCCACCGGGCTTGAGACGGAACGTTACCTGCTTTTCACTGTTGTTTGTCACGTAAGCCTGTCCTGAGAGCATCTTCGAAAAATGTTCACGCGCCGCCTTGGCGCGACTGAAAACCCGCAACAACGTGGCGCTGTCCTGATTGGCAATGGCAGTACGCAGTTGTTCGAGGTCGTGGGTAAAGTGGTCAATGACACGAAGAACCGCATCGCGGTTCGACAGAAAGATATCGTGCCACATCACCGGATCGCTGGCCGCAATCCGGGTAAAGTCCCTGAAGCCACCAGCGGCGTAGCGGAAGATATCCATGTTTTCATCTTCTCCCGCCAGGGTATCCACCAGCGAGAATGCGATGAGATGCGGCAAGTGGCTGGTGGCTGCGAGCACTTCGTCGTGGTACGCCACCGACATGGTCAGCACCGTGGCGCCACAGCCCTCCCACAGTGCCCTGAGCCGGGCAAGGTGCGGCTGACTGACGTCTTCAGGCGGCGTAAGAATCACCTTGTGGTTGGCGAACAACTCGGGATTGGCCGCCCGAATGCCGCTCTTCTCGGAACCGGCAATGGGGTGGCCGGGAATAACCAGGTGCGACAGACTGCCAAACACTGCCTCGACATCCGTCACGAAGCTGGATTTGGTGCTGCCGACGTCTGTGAGTATCGCGTCAGGTTCCAATACGGGCCGAATCTGCTCAAGAACCGCACGGGTTGCACGCACGGGCACAGCCAGCACAACCAGGTCTGCGCCGCGAACAGCCTCAGACACCGTTGAGGCCGCCTGATCAATCACACCAAGCTCTTTGCCGAGTTGCAGTTCCTCGCTGCGCTGGTCAGCGCCGACAACCGTTTCCGCCAGCCCGTTGCGTCGGATCGCGCAGGCCAGGGAGCCACCAATCAGCCCCAGACCAATCACCGCTACCCGTTGAAACAAAGGCTCGGAAGAAACCATATCAGTCGCTGAGCCCCGATGCGGTCAAGGCCTGGGCCAGCGCCTCGATGAAGCGTTCATTTTCTTCCGGAAGGCCGACAGACACCCGCAGATGCCGAGGCATGCCATAGCCCGCGATGGGCCGGACAATCACTCCGTGAGCGAGCAGGGACTGGTACACGCCCATGGCCTGCTCCCCCACTTCCACGGCAACGAAGTTCCCGGCCGACGGAATGTAGCTGAGTCCCATCCGGTCGAATGCGTCCTGCAACTGACGCAGACCGGCTGTGTTTACATCTCGGGAACGCTGCAGGTAATCCTCATCCTCAAGCACAGCCGTCGCTGCAGACAGGGCAACCGTATCGACATTAAAGGGCTGGCGCACCCGGTTCAGAATATCCGCAATGGCCGGAGAGCTGATGCTGTAGCCGACACGAAGAGCTGCGAGCCCCCACGCTTTGGAGAACGTGCGACAGACGATAAGGTTCGGGAAGCGGGACAGC
>JAWWAT010000354.1:0-4080 GCA_033721635.1 Marinobacter sp.
ACCGGGCAAGAGTTAAGCAATTGCAGAATCAGACCGACTGGACAACCTCGGAGAGTAGATCCCTGACTTTACCGGCCACATTTTTGAGTTCGTCATTCTCAATGGCGGCCATGGACGCAACTGGGTCAACTGCACTGACTTCCACACCTTCGGCCACTTCACGGAGTATGACGTTGCAGGGCAACATTGCGCCAACCCGGGGCTCCAGGCCGATAGCTTCCCATGCCATCTCCGGATTGCAGGCTCCTAGAATCCGGTATGCAGACATGTCCCGGTCCAGTTTCTTTTTCATCGTGGCTTTGACGTCAATTTCAGTCAGAATCCCGAAGCCGCGCTCGGTCAGAGCCTGGCGGACTCTTTCGTCCACTTCTTCAAAGTTTGCATTGATGATTCGATCGATTGTGTAAGACACAAGAATACCCCCCTGGTATTTAGACTCAGATTTATTGGGTGTTTTGCCGCAGGTCACCTGACCTCGCCAACTCGGCCTCAGTTTTAAGACCAAACACCTTGCGCATAAATGATGCTGCTGGGCAGAAACCAGTGAAAGACTGCTGAAACAGGTTGGCACCCACAAAAACGGTCAGCCAGACAAATCCCGGATGAACCAGATGGGTCAGAGCGACGGATAGCAAGACCATAAAACCGGCAAAAGCGGTGACTGCATTTTCAAGACTCATAATGGCTTCCTCGGCAGTCATATTGATTTAATATTCACACAATCTAATCCGCTGAGCCAGTCGGCACTGTCCCAACATCTTGCCAGTTTGCGCCGAGCTGGCCTGGTATCCACTCGGTCGTATTTGTGAATCGATGGAACACCAGGGCACCCGCGAATATTTCACCTCTTTGCAGGTCTGAATGGGCGCGTGGTACCGTGAAAGCACATGCCACCTCTAACGGGAACGGCCCCTGCCCTGACAAAGCTCATGGATAATTACCGATGACGCGAGGCATTGTCACACCCCTGACCCAGGCGCTTGCAGAGGGCAAGTTGGACCGTGACGAACTGAAATCCCTGATGCAGCGCTCCGACGGACCCGCCCTGCGAAAATTGGCGTTGTGGGTGCTGATGCTGGCCGGAACCACAACACTGATTACGCTCGCTTGGGACAGCTGGCTGATCTGGCCAGCCATGTTCTTGCAGGGAATCGTGCTGGTGCATCACTTCTCGCTACAACATGAATGCGTGCATTACACCGTGTTCCGTACCCGCAAACTGAACAATATCGTCGGGCAGATCTGCGGACTGATTATCGTGCTGCCGCACCGCTTCTTCCGATATGAGCATTGCGATCACCACACCTACACGCAGCTGGATGGCAAGGATCCTGAGCTGATCCCGATGCCGAAAACCTATGGTGAATACCTGCTCTACCTTTCCGCCATCCCCTACTGGAAAAGCAAGTTCAGCGAGGTTTCGCGCCACGCCATGGGGCGGCTTTCTGACGCCGAAAAACGCTTCATTCCAAAGGAAGAGCATGCCGCTGTGTTCAGGGACGCACGAATAATGCTGGGAATATACGCGCTGATCTTTGCAGGCATGGCAATCACCGGCTGGTGGGGACTGATCTGGTATTGGGTCATTCCGTTGTTCCTCGGTGAACCGGTCATGCGTTTCATCCGCATGACAGAACACGTGGGTCGCCCGAACGTGGCTGAAATGAATGAGAATACCCGTACCAACCTGGTCTCTGCCCCTTGGCGGTTCCTGTGCTGGAACATGAACTATCACGCGGAACATCATTATGTGCCGCTGGTTCCTTACCATACCTTGCCACGCCTGCACGAAAAGCTGCGCGACCAGATTAATGTCGAACCAGGCGGCTACCTTGGCGCGCACAGGGACATCCTGAGTCAGATCCAGGAGGCGCGGGCATGAGTGACAAGCCCTGGCACGACGTGATCGCAGTGGACGAACTGGAAAAGGACTGGGTCACGCGGGTCGAGTTCGGACGGCGAACCATCGCCGTCTATGATACGCCTACCGGAATCTATGCCTCGCTCGCGCTATGTACTCATGGTGGTGCCGATCTGTGCGATGGCTATTTCGATGACCATGTCATCGAGTGTCCACTGCACCAGGGGGCCTTTGACGTTCGCGACGGGAGGCCCATTGCAGCGCCCGCGACGAGGGCCATGCGCGTGCTTGAAGTGCGGGTGCGGGACGGGCAGGTTCAGATTCGAATCTGATTGAGCCCGAGAGCGGAATCGGGCGCAATGGAGCACCTCCAAGCCGGCGGCAGCGAGGCGGAAATCGCCACTGACGTCATTTCTTTTCCCCGGGCCATGCGTGACGCCAGCCGCCGTGAAGTTGCAGCTACCTTCTGCACCGGTTTCGCTAATGCTCTCGCCGCGCTGCCGGAAATGTGGTTTTAGCACCCAAGCTCATAGTCCATATTTTTGAGTAGCCGTCTTTGTGCTCCATCTGGTTTTTTTTAGCCAAACGGCTATTATTTGAACAGTGAAGTCAACCTTCAAACCGCTATTCGGCTCATCTCAGGGAGGAGAGCTGCCATGCCATTCCAAATCAAGCAGACCCACGTCATTCTAACCGGGTTAGCCGCTTCAAGTTTACTCGGCACAACATTTCTGACAATTTCGTCTGCATCCGCGCAGGAACTGCACGCGCCGCATTCATTGGGCTCAGGGGACGTAGAGTATTCACCTTATCTCAAAGAAGACTTCCCGAATCAGGTTTTCTTCGGCGACACCCATCTTCACACGGCCTTTTCCGCCGATGCAGGGCTTGCCATGGCAACGACCACCCCAGACGATGCCTATCGGTTTGCCAAAGGTGAGGAGGTTATTTCGTCGCAGGGTATTCCTGCCCGGCTTCAACGGCCGCTCGACTTCCTCGTTGTTGCTGACCATTCCGAGAATCTCGGAATCGCCATTGCCCTAGAGGAAAAGAACCCGATCCTAGACTCCAACGAATGGGGACGAACTCTGGCTGAAACCTACGCGCCCAAGACAATCGACGCGCGTAATGAAACCTATGTCCAATGGTTTGGTGCTGTGAACACCGTCGGAGGCTCCGATCCGATGGCGGGTTCGGGGCTTGACGAAACGATGTGGCAACGCGTAACAGCAGCGGCTGAGCGCCACAATCAGCCTGGCAGCTTTACCGCCTTCATCGGTTATGAATGGACATCAGGCCCCAACGGCAACAACCTTCATCGAAATGTGATCTTCCGGGACGGCAAGGAACTCGCTGACCAGATCGTGCCTTTCTCAACCTATGATAGTGACGATCCGGAAGACCTCTGGCAGTGGATGGCTGACTACGAGGCAAAAACAGGTGGGCGTCTACTGGCTATCCCCCACAACGGTAACCTTTCGAACGGACTCATGTTCGATGATGTCACTTTGTCCGGGAAACCCCTGACGGCCGATTATGCCGAACGCCGCCAGAAGTGGGAGCCAATCTACGAAATAACACAGATCAAGGGCGATGGTGAGGCGCACCCAATGCTTTCACCGACCGACGAGTTTGCGGATTACTACACCTGGGATAAGGGAAGCTTCGGGGAGGAGCCCAAGACACCAGAAATGCTGCCTCGTGAATATGCGCGGTCTGCCTGGAAGCGCGGCATGGTCTATGAGGCCAAGCTTGGTGTAAACCCGTTCAAGATGGGCGTTGTGGGCTCAACCGACGCACATACGGGCCTTTCTACCGCTCAGGAAGATAACTTTTTTGGCAAAATAACACTGGTCGAGCCAACTTCGGACCCCATCCGTTTCGAGGAGCAGATCACCGGACGTTTTACTCCTGACGATCCTTCTGACGATCAGATCGTCGGCGATGGGCTGGCCGCAGGAATCGCGGCTGTCTGGGCCCGTGAGAATACTCGCGAAGCACTTTGGGACGCCATGAAACGCAAAGAGACCTTTGCAACCACAGGCACCCGGATGCGCGTGAGAGTCTTTGCCGGTTGGGCCTTTGAGGAAAGTGACCTTCAGCGCTCGAATTTCGCGGCTCATGGGTATGAAAATGGCGTCCCCATGGGAGGTGACCTCAACGATGCTCCTGAAGGGGGAACGCCAACATTGCTGGTTCGCGCCTTGCGTGACCCCGAT
>JAWWAT010000355.1:0-4078 GCA_033721635.1 Marinobacter sp.
CACATGGCAGGCCTGGACAAGGTGCCGGATCATCCCAGTGCCTCCTCTCTTTGCGGCGCTTGTGGCGAGGTCTGTCCGGTCAAGATTCCCATTCCCGAACTTCTGCAACGTCTGCGTCAGGAGAATGTGAAAGATCCGGAGCAATCGCAGCAGGTAAAAGGTGGGGGCGCCAAATTCTCGCGAACGGAACGGTGGATCTGGCGAGGTTGGCAGATGCTCAACACCAAGCCTGCCCTTTATCGCAGCTTCCTCTGGGCGGCGACCCGGTTCCGGGCACTGGCACCGAAAAAAGCCGGTCCCTGGACCGAGAACCACAGTGCGCCGGTGCCGGCCCGTCGTTCCCTTCACGACCTGGCGGCCCGGCATCTTGATCAGAACGGAGGTCGGCCATCATGAGCGCCCGCGCGAACATCCTTGGCAAACTGAGAAGCAGCCTTGCCGGCACCACGCCCCGTCCCGACGAGTTCGACGAGCGGCTGGTCACCAAACCCTGGCGCTACGCGCCGGAAGACCGGATCACTCGCTTGCGCAGTCTGATGGAAGCGGTCCACACTGAAGTGCATCAGTGCCGCTCTGACAACTGGCCGGAGCTGGTGGCAGAGCTTCTGAGCAAGCGTAACGTCGCTAATCTGTTGTGCGCTCCGGGTAAAGAGCATGGCTCGGCCCTGCAGTCTCACTTCGAGGCCAGCGACCAGAAGGTCGAGTTACTGGCTTACGATCAGCCGGTGGAAACCTGGAAAGAAGAGCTGTTCTGGAATGTGGAGGCCAGCCTGACCGGCACCCTCGGCGGTATTGCCGCCACCGGTACGCTCGTGCTCTGGCCGGATCGTCACGAACCGCGGCTGATGAGCCTGGTGCCGCCGCTACACATTGCCCTGCTCAAGGCCAGCGAGATTCACGACAATCTGTATGACATGATGGTGGCTCAGGACTGGGCGGCCGGGCTGCCCACAAATGTCTTGCTCGTGTCCGGCCCGTCCAAGACCGCGGATATCGAGCAGGTGCTGGCCTATGGCGCTCATGGCCCCCGTGAGCTCATTGTGCTGGTTCTGGAGGACGCATGAGTTTTACTGCAGAGGTATTGGCTGAAATCCGGCAACGGATTCCGGAAAACCGGGTTTTTAGCGATCCGGTTTCCACCCTCGCGTTTGGAACCGACGCCAGTTTCTACCGGTTGATCCCAAAGGTAGTGGTGCGGGTTCAGGATGAGGCAGAGGTTGTCGATCTTCTGGCCATCGCCCGCAGCCACAGGGTGCCGGTAACTTTCCGGGCCGCGGGTACCAGTCTTTCCGGTCAGGCCATCAGTGATTCCATCCTGATTGTGCTGGGCGACCAGTGGAACGGCCACGACATTCGGGAAGAAGGCCGCCAGATCCGGCTGCAGCCCGGTGTCATCGGCGCCCAGGCCAATGCCTGGCTCGCGCCCAAGGGTTACAAGATTGGCCCGGATCCGGCGTCCATTAACGCCTGCAAAATCGGCGGCATTGTTGCCAACAACGCCAGCGGCATGTGTTGTGGTACGGCCCAGAACAGCTACCACACACTGGCCGGTATGCGACTGGTACTGGCAGACGGAGCAGTGCTGGATACCGAGGATCCGGCGAGCGTTTCGGCGTTTCGCGACAGCCACGGGGAGCTCCTGGCAGCGCTGAAAAAGCTGGCTACCGATACCCGTGACAATCCGGAACTGGCGGAGCGCATTCGCCACAAATACCGTCTGAAAAACACCACCGGGTTATCCCTGAATGCCCTGGTGGATTTTGAGGACCCCATCGAGATTCTCACCCATCTTATGGTCGGGTCCGAGGGCACACTGGGTTTCGTCAGCGCGGTCACCTACAACACTGTGCCGGAATACCCCGACAAGGCCACGGCGCTATTGGTTTTCCGCAACGCCGAGACCTGCTGTCGGGCGGCTTCGGCGCTGCGGTCGCAGCCTGTGGCTGCGGTTGAGCTGCTGGATCGCCGCAGCCTTCGCTCGGTGCAGGACAAACCTGGCCTGCCGGACTGGATTCATGATTTGTCGGAGGAAGCCTGCGCGCTGCTGGTGGAGACCCGTGCGTCATCCTCGGAAATTCTGGAGGAACAGCTGGCCCGGATCAGCGCGTCCCTGGCCGAATTCCCGCTTGAACAACAGGTGGACTTCACCCGCGATGCCAAAGTCTCTGACCAGCTCTGGGCCATCCGGAAAGGGACCTTCCCGGCCGTGGGCGCTGTGCGACCAAACGGCACCACCGTGATCATCGAGGATGTGACCTTCCCGATCGATCAGCTATCCGAGGGTGTTACCCGTCTCCAGGAACTGTTTGTGAAGCATGGCTACGATGACGCGATCATCTTCGGCCACGCCCTGGAGGGCAACCTGCATTTCGTGTTCCCCCAGGGCTTTGACGACCCCGCGGAAATCGCTCGCTATGAAGCCTTCATGCAGGATGTAGCGCAGTTGGTGGCGGTGGAGTTTGGTGGTTCGCTTAAAGCGGAACACGGTACCGGCCGCAACATGGCGCCGTTCGTGGAACTGGAATGGGGGCACGATGCCTGGCAGCTGATGTGGCAGATAAAGCGGCTTCTGGACCCGGAGAATCTGCTCAATCCGGACGTGGTGCTCTCTGAGGATCCGCAGATTCATCTCAAGAATCTGAAGCCCCTGCCTGAGGCCGATCCGCTGGTGGACAAATGCATCGAATGTGGCTTCTGTGAGCCGGTTTGTCCCTCTGAGGGACTTACTTTGTCGCCGCGCCAGCGAATTGTCATCTGGCGGGACATCCAGGCCCGCCGCCGTGCCGGTGAAGACACCGCCGAACTGGAGAAAGCCTATCAGTACCACGGCCTGGATACCTGTGCTGCGACGGGCCTATGTGCCCAACGGTGCCCGGTGGGCATCAATACCGGCGATCTGGTACGCAAGCTGCGCAGTGAAAAGGCCAACGGTCAGTCGGTGGCCAATCAGTTGGCACGGCATTTTGCCGGCGCACTGAAAGCCACGCGTTTTGTGCTGGCCAGCGCATCCATGGCCGAAAGACTGCTGGGCGCGCCACTGCTGACCCGTATCAGTGGCGGTGTTCGTAAAGTGTCCGGTGGTCGGGTAGCCCAGTGGGATCCGAGTCTGCCCCAGCCAGTGCGGTTTGTTTCACCGAAAGCGCCAGAACCATCCGATGGCCGCCCGCGGGTCGTTTATCTGGCGGCCTGTGTGTCCCGCACCATGGGCCCGGCCCGGGGCGACAAAGCGCAGGAGCCGTTGATCAATGTGACCCGGAGGCTGCTGGAGAAAGGTGGTTACCAGGTGGTTTACCCGGAGGCGCTGGACAGTCTGTGCTGTGGCCAGCCTTT
Source organism: Marinobacter sp. (assembly GCA_033721635.1). Classification (GTDB taxonomy): domain Bacteria; phylum Pseudomonadota; class Gammaproteobacteria; order Pseudomonadales; family Oleiphilaceae; genus Marinobacter. Next base: position 3,331 of record JAWWAT010000355.1, read on the forward strand.
CGCCTCCAAGGGCTATCCGGAGCAGGCCGCGACCAAAAAAGATGAGCTGATTTCGGCGCTGCTTCGGGCCAGCCGCAACGGCGTCGATCCAATCTATTGCGACACCAGTCCCTGCACGTTGCAGATTCGCGAGGCCGCCGAGGAGGCTGGGCTCACGCTGTTTGATCCGGTCCGGTTCATTCGGGATCATCTGTACGAGCGTCTGGATTTCGAGCCGGAGCAGACCCCGCTGGCGGTGCACGTCACCTGCAGTACCCAGCATCTCGGGGAGTCGCAGGGGCTGATCGATATCGCCCGTCGTTGCAGTACTCAGGTGGTGGTGCCCGAGGGTATCCACTGCTGTGGCTTCGCCGGGGACAAAGGCTTTAACGTGCCCGAGCTCAACGCTCATTCTCTGAAGACTCTGGCCGCGCAGACGGCCGGCTGTGCAGAAGGGATATCCACCAGCCGCACCTGTGAGATCGGGCTCAGCCGGCACAGCGGTATCGACTATCACGGCCTCGTGTATCTGGTTGACCGGGTCACAAGGCCGCGAGCAAATGCCTAGCGGTTATTTCATCTCGAAGCCGCACTTGCGCAGGAACTCGCGCATGTGCGGCCGCAGTTTCGAGGTGAACAGCGGTTTGAGCTGCTCGGACCAGGTGGTGTCCTTGTTGCCGCCGGTGCGTTCCCGATAGTACTCGTTCATGGTGCGATCGAACCCGGCAACCAGCTCCTCGTCCCGGGCATCGGAATAGTAATCTTCCCG
>JAWWAT010000356.1:0-4065 GCA_033721635.1 Marinobacter sp.
ATTGTGGCTGCTGGCGCGCCGGCAGTTCCGGATTCGCTAAAGCATCAGCTGGTGGTTGGCGGGCACCTGGTGATTCCCATTGGCTCCGAACATGGTGCCCAGTCATTGATGCGTATTACCCGGGTGGCGGAAGATGAATTCCGGACCGAGGATCTGGGCGGAGTCCGATTCGTCCCCCTGCTCGGCGAACAGGGGTGGTCCTGATTGCGCGATCTTTCCCGGCACATCAGCCCCCGCTGTTAGTGCTCTCGAAGATCTTGTCGGCGGATGCCGCCACGAACCCCGAGTAGAGCCGGCCGTCCGGTTTGGGATAGCGCAGGGCAAACTCGTAGAAACAGCTGGGTATGGTTACGGTCTGGTCGGAAAAGGCCACGGGCACCCGATCGGCCATGGTTGACGACTGTTCCAGCAGATCCTCCGGAGAGCCCTTCACCTCTCCGCCCGATGAATTTACCGTATAGCCGTGAGCTTTCAGCAACTGATTGATTTCCGGCACCGAGCGGAACTGGTCCAGGTGGTTGATGCTGACCGTGAAATGGTTCGCACGATACCCCCATGCGGCCATCCAGGCAGCGTATTCGCTCTCCTGCATCAGCTCGCGGTAGGTTTCGTAATCAACATCCCAGTGGCGCCCGGAATACAGAAAATCATCGGCGGCAACCGCTTCCGGCCTTACCTGCCCAACAAGGCGTTTCACCACAGACTGTAGCTCCGGTGAACATTGCTCCACCAGCAGTTCGGAGATGAATACCTTGGGAAGCTCCCGGGAGGGATGCTCATAGTGCCTGGCATAAAGCTTTTTGGCCTCAAAATGGTATTCACCACCCTGCTGGTAACCGAGGCTGAGAAAGTGCTCGGCCAGGGCTTCCAGCCGCACCGGATCCAGATTGAAGGTGCGAAGCGCGATATGATCGTTGACGATGGCCTGCCCCTCTTCGGCGCCCAGGATTTTATGTATGCGGTCGGCAGAGGGGGTCACCTGCCGATAGGACTCCCAGAGCCGCGCGAACAGGGTGTCCGGATCAGTATGCATAGCGAATCTCCTCAGTGGCCGGTTTCGGTCGGAGCTGTTGCCGCCCCTGTGACTGATGGCTGGTCTGACTCAGCGACAGGTAGCAGGCAAGGCTGCCGTCTCCAAGGTCCAGTTGCCTTGCCAGTTGCTCATCCACCACCAGGTTACTGGTTCCGGGGGCTGGCCAGACCTGATCGGTCACCGTGGCCCTGAATTCTGAACAGCTGGCATTGGCAACTATAGCGGATGTACAGGTTTCTTCTGCATTTCTTGCTGAGTCCCGTTCCGTCTTTTGAAGCACGGTGCGAGCCAGGAAGGTCTCGCGGACGCTGGCTATGTCTGACCTCGGGCACTCGAGAGTCGGGCCACCATCCAGAAGATCCACGTACCCCCGATGGCGAAAGCCCTCGCGCTCAAGCAAATGCCGCGCCGGGCGCGTGTCCTCATGCACCTGGCCGATAACGGCCCTGGCATCACCGGTCATTTGTCGGATATACAATGGCTTCGCCGGAATGAACTGCTCAATGAAGCCGCTCTGGCCGCAGCAGGCCAGTTGTGTTGCCGACCTGAAATCCAGATCCGCCACCTGATGCTTGAGCCAGTCCCAGAACGGAGATCGACCGGAAGGATCTGAAACCCCACGCATTTCTGCAATCACCGTTTCCGCAAACCGCTCCGGATGCAGGGCCATGAACAGAAAGCGAACCCGGGAGAGCAGTTTGCCTGCATTGGCCCGGCGAAATCCGGGCCGAAGGTAGAGCGAGCATACCTCTGTGCAACCGGTGTAATGCTGGCACCGGGTCAGGCTTTCCTCGGCGTAACGCTTCTTTCGATCCTCTGCATGATGAATAACGGTATTGCGGCGAAAATGAACGAGTGGGCGTGATACGCCCGCGGCGGCTTCAATGCCGGTGGTGCCCATGATCTCGCCGGTCGTGCCGTCCTCCAGCACGAAAAGATAGTGTTCGTCGCCGGGGTGAGTCACGGTCCGGGCGAAGCTGTCGACCGAGTGATCGATTTTTCGGCGCAGGGCATCGCGATCCGGCATCAGTGAGGTAAAGCCGGGTCCGGATTCTGCCGCGATCTGTACCAGGGCATCAAGATCCCTTGGGGTAATCGGTCGAATTATCATGATGGGCTTCCATGGCTTTGTTTCGGCACAGTATGAAAGCCCGGGTTGCCATATTGCAGCTGCAGAATGATCGAAATGGGCTACAATTCAGGCAAATTGAAAAGTGATGTGCGCAAAATGATAAATTCCCAGGATCAGAAACTGTTAATGCTTCTTCGCCAGAATGCCCGGGCCAGTGTCACCGAGCTGGCGAAGGCCATGCATGTGTCCCGTTCAACGGTGCAGAACCGCATTGCGCGCCTGGAAGCCGGCGGTGTGATCCGGGGCTATTCGGTGCAGTTGGGTGGGGAGTTTTCTGCCAGCCAGGTCGAGGCCCACGTGTCGATCAAGGTTTTTCAGAAACTGACCGGGCGGACAAATGCTGCGTTGGAGGGAATCAGCCAGGTTTCGCAACTGTTCTCGGTAAGCGGGGAATACGACCTGATTGCCATCGTACAGGCCCAGTCACTGGAGGAACTGAGCGCGGTACTGGACGACATCGGCAACCTGGAGGGGGTCGAGCGGACCAACTCTGCCGTGGTCCTCGAAACCCGGTTCCGACGGTAGAGGGGGTTGGTCAGCTCAGGAGCCCAGCATGCCGGCATAGGCGCTGTAGAAAAAAGCACCCGAACCCAGAAGAATGATGCCCCAGGCGGGAAAGATCAAAAACGAACGTTTCGGTTTGCTCATGGCTAAATCCAATCTGCTGCAAAAGAGAGTGCACAACCTTCACCCTAGCTCAAACTTGACAAATGTTACGAAAAATTCTGAGGAACAGTTCTCGGACGAGGATTAATTTGCCAATTGCGCGGGCACTAAATGCTATTGAGCGGGTCTGAAATGACGCTAGTATGAACAGGAGTTGCAAACCTAAACATCACAGTACAATAACAAGAAGGAGCCGTTTATGGCGGTAGACCCCCGGAAGCAGACCTCACTCCATTGCCTGTATTACTGGGCAGAGCAAACGCCAGACAACGTTTACCTTACCCAGCCTTACCCGGATGGCCGTGTCGAAGATATTACCTGGAAACAGGCTGCCGACCAGGTATCCAGGATGGCCGCTTACCTGAACAGCCTGGCGCTGCCCGAGCCCAGCAACATCAGCATCCTGGGCAAGAATAGCGCGCATTGGATCCTCGCCGATCTGGCGATTTGGGCGGCGGGACACGTTTCGGTGCCGCTTTATCCCACACTCAATGGTGATACCGCCGCCTACGTTCTCGAGCACAGCGAGGCAAAGCTGCTGTTCCTCGGCAAACTCGATGGCACAGCGGACGGCTGGAATGATATCAAGGACCACATTCCGGACGATTTGCCTCTGATTTCCCTGCCCATGTCGCCACGGGACGATACCCCCAAATGGCTTGAAATTGTTGCCGAGCAGGAGCCCGCGGAACCAAAGCTGCCGGATCCGGATAAACTGGCCACAATTGTCTACACCTCTGGCAGCACCGGCCGGCCGAAGGGCGTCATGCACAGTTTCCGCACCATGATATCGGTGGCCGACGGCCTGCAGCAGCTGTTCCCGGTTTCCTCTGAAGAGCGCATGCTTTCTTACCTGCCGCTGGCGCACGTGGCAGAGCGGGCGGCAGTGGAAACGCAGTCCCTGTACTACGGTTTCCATCTCTACTTTGCAAATTCCCTGGATACCTTCCAGGAGGACCTTCAGAGAGCAAGGCCGACGCTGTTTTTCTCGGTCCCGCGCCTGTGGATGAAGTTTTATCTGGGCGTCAACGCCAAGCTACCGCCCAAAAAGCAGAAGTTGTTGTTCAATATCCCGATCATCAACGGTCTGGTTAAAAAGAAGGTCCTGAAACAACTGGGGCTGGATTATTGTCGTGCGGCTCTTACCGGCGCCGCGCCGCTTTCAGCGGACATCGTCAACTGGTATCGCAACCTCGGCCTGGAATTGCTGGAAGTTTACGGGATGTCGGAAAAC
>JAWWAT010000357.1:0-4043 GCA_033721635.1 Marinobacter sp.
ATGGTGGTGCTTCTGATCCTGTTGCAGGGATGTACCGCCATGAATCGCCCCCGCGCAGTTCCGGATGACCCCGAGTTTGCGCCGGTTCGCCCCCAGGCCATGATGCAGCGGGACAGCGCCTCCGGTTCCATCTACCAGGTCTCCCGGAATTACAACTTCTATGGCGATACCGTGGCGTTGAACGTGGGTGATGTTCTGACAGTGAACCTGAAGGAATCCACCCGGGCCAGCAAAAATGCCGAAACCAGCATCACCAAGGACAACGAGACGACCTTGCCCAATCCAACCATTCTGGGCAAGGACAACTTCGGGATAGATACGTCCTTTAACCATGAGCGGGATTTCGAGGGGTCGGCAGAGGCCGACCAGAGCAACAGCCTTGCGGGCAGTATTACCGTGACTGTGACTGAGGTGCTGCCCAATGGTGTCCTTCGCATTCGCGGTGAAAAGTGGCTGTCGCTGACCAATGGCGACGAGTACATCCGCTTGACCGGGCTGGTGCGTCCCCAGGATATCCAGCCGGATAATTCCGTGGCTTCGAATCGGATTGCAGATGCCCGTATCGCCTACGGCGGCACCGGTGATTTTGATCAGGCAAATCAGATGGGCTGGTTGGCGCGCTTCTTTAACAGTGAGTGGTGGCCGTTATGAGTTTGCGCCGTCTGATTGTCTGGGTACTTGCCCTGGCTGTTGTTTCGGCCCCGGTTATGGCGGACCGCCTGAAGGATCTGTCCCGGATCAAGGGTGTTCGCAACAACCAACTGGTGGGTTATGGCCTGGTGGTTGGTCTTGATGGAACCGGTGACAAAGCACCGTTTACCAATCAGACCTTCAGGAACATGATGAATCAGTTTGGTGTGACCCTCCCGGAAGGTGTCAATCCGAATCTTGCCAATGTTGCCGCCGTTACGGTAAGTGCAACACTGCCGCCTTTTGCAAAAGCGGGCCAGGAAATCGACATCACGGTCTCGTCCATCGGCAACGCAGACAGTCTGCGTGGCGGTACCCTACTGATGACGCCGCTTAAGGGTGCGGACAACAACGTTTATGCCATGGCGCAGGGTAGTCTGGTGGTTGGTGGCTTCGGTGCCCAGGGGCGGGACGGTTCGCGAATTACCGTGAACGTTCCCAGCGTCGGTCGTATTCCAAACGGGGCCACGATCGAGCGCGAGGTCGCTTCGCCGTTCAGTCAGGGCGATACCATTACCTTCCATCTACTGCGCCCGGATTTCACAACGGCACGGCGGGTTGTAGAAGCAGTGAACGACCGGCTGGGCCCCGACATGGCCTATGCCCACGATGCCACGTCGATCTCTGTGCGTGCACCACGGGATCCGTCCCAGCGGGTCAGCTTCCTGTCAATCCTTGAGAACATCGAGGTGGATCCGGCCGAGGATGCCGCGAAAGTGGTCATCAACAGCCGCACCGGCACCATTGTGGTTGGCCAGAATGTTCAGGTCAGCCCGGCTGCAGTCACCCATGGCAACCTCACAGTGACCATTCAGGAAAACCCCAATGTGGAGCAGCCGAATCCTTTCGCCGGTGGCGACACCGCCATTGAGCAGGATTCCCAGATTGCCATTACCGAGGAGCCGGCGCGGATGTTCAAGTTCGGCCCCGCCGTCACGCTGAACGAGATCGTGCAAGCCGTAAACCAGGTAGGCGCTGCACCCGGCGATGTAATGGCGGTACTCGAAGCTCTGAAACAGGCCGGTGCCCTGCGCGCCGAGCTAATTGTTATCTAGGTGGCGTGATGCAGGACTACAAGGTTCAACAGGCCCAGGTTTATACCGACTTCAACGGCCTCAACGCGTTGAAGGCCCAGGCTCGCACTGACAAAGAGTCAGCCCTGCGTGAGGTGGCGCGCCAGTTCGAGAGCCTGTTCCTGTCTGAAATGCTGAAGTCCATGCGTAAGGCCGGCGATGTTTTCTCCGAGGGCAACTACCTGAACAGCAATCAGTCCGAGCTTTATCGGGATATGTTCGATAGCCAGATGAGTCTGACCATGGCTGGAGGCAAGGGCAGTGGTCTTGCCGAGGCGCTCGTGCGCCAGCTCGGCAAGCAGATCCCTGGCATGGATAACGAAGGAGGCCGGCTCGCCGGCCACAAGGCAAGTCTTGCGGATTACGATCGAAGCCTGCCTGCTCTGACCCCCCAATTGCCTGATAGCGTGCAGCAAGTGACTGCCGTGGCAGAGAAGGCAGCATCACCGGTGTCTGCCACGCCCTCGAATTTGCCAGAGCGGTTCGAGTCTCCGGAGCATTTCGTGACCAAGCTCTTGCCGATGGCCGAGCGGGTTGCCCGCGACTCGGGTATTGATCCGAAGCTCATGGTGGCCCAGGCCGCCCTGGAAACCGGTTGGGGCCGGCACATGATTCGCGGGGAGCAGGGGGAACCCAGTTTCAACCTGTTCGGCATCAAGGCAGATAGCCGCTGGCAGGGCGATGCGGTATCCATCACCACCACGGAATACCGGGAAGGGCTGCCCATGAAAGAGCAGGCCAGTTTCCGGGCCTACCAGGATTACGAATCCAGCTTCCGGGACTATGTTTCGTTCCTGGAATCAAACCCCCGATACCGGGAGGTGCTAGCCGTCGCCGACCAGCCTGAAGTCTTTGCTGAAAAACTTCAGGAAGCCGGCTACGCCACCGACCCCAACTACGGCAGCAAGATCCGCCAGATCATGAACCGTGACTCACTGATGACACTGTCCATGGGCAGTGACGGGATGAAGGAGTAAACCTTATGGCAGGGCTGATAGGTATTGGTCTGACCGGCATCCTCAGTCATCAGGCTGCGTTGAATACCACGGGCAACAACATAACCAATGCAAACACCCCGGGTTACAGTCGCCAGGAGGTGCTGTTCGAAACCCAGGAGGGGCAGCGCACTGGTGCCGGTACGATTGGCAGTGGTGTAAACGTGGCAGACATTCGCCGTCTGGCCAATGAATACCTGGTTCAACAGGTACGGGAAGACAGCACGCTGTATGGTGAACAGCAAGCCCTCAACTCGGAGCTGTCCAGGCTCGATAACCTCCTTGGCGGCGAAACCACGGGCCTTAGCAATGCCTTGAACAATTTCTTTGCCAGCCTTCAGAACGCGGCCGAGGATCCGACGTCACTGCCACAACGGCAACTGGTTCTGAGCGAGGCGCAACAGGTTGTTAACCGGTTCCAGGCCCTTAACCAGGAGTTCATTCAGCAACGGGAATCCATCAAGACCCAGATGCAGCAGGGAGTGAAGGATGCCAATACCCTGCTCAAGAGCATTGCAGAACTGAATCTGGCGATTTCTGAGTCACCGGGCATTGCCCAGGGGCAAATGCCCAATGAATTGCTGGACAAGCGGGATGAAAAACTGCGTCAGCTTTCTGAACTGGTGAGCATAAAGGTAACTCCGACCGACGGCAGTCAGGTCAACGTGTCACTGTCGAATGGTCTTTCCCTGGTGGTTGGCAGCAATGCGTCGACCCTAGGCACTCGCGGGAACGCCGAGGATCCGACTCGTCTGGAATTCACATTGAACAACGGCGGTCGCACTCTCAATATTGATGAGCAGATTACTGGCGGCAAGTTGGGTGGTCTTCTGCGTTTCGATACCGAAGGACTGAAGCCCGCCTTCGATGAGCTTGGCAGAATTGCCATTGCGCTCTCCGACACCATGAACCATCAACATGAGATCGGCATGGACCTGGAAGGCGAGCTTGGCGGCCTGTTCTTCACTGATATCAATTCGCTGGAGGCACAACGCAGCCGCGTGGTCCCAAACGGGAATAACGCGCCCTCTACCACCGGCCAACTGGCTGTAGAAATAACCGACAGCTCTGCGCTGCCCGCAGGACGCTGGACCCTGCAGTTCAGTGGCGATGGGCGGAGCTATGAATTGATTGACCAGGCAACAGGGAAAACCGTGAACCAGGGGCGTTTGCCGGACCCTGCCCAGTCTGAGATAAGTATGCCCGGCTTCAACATCCGGGTTGAGGGCGGCACATTTAACGCCGGTGACAAATACCTGATTCAGCCCAGCCGGAATGCGGCTGA
>JAWWAT010000358.1:0-4011 GCA_033721635.1 Marinobacter sp.
CCAGGCGTCCAGACGCTCCACCTCCGGCCAGGAATCAATCATGAACTGGCCCGGCGTGGATTCAGCAATCACAATGGCATCCGGCCGGGAAGCGAGAATGGCCTCCCGGTTAGCCGGCTTATAACCCTGGATCCCGGACACGGCATTGACCGCGCCGACAGCGTCCAGCAATGCTGAGGCAGAGGTCCCTTCCCCCGCCAGCATCACGGAATGATTGCCGGCTGCGAGAATGAACAGCACCGTGGGCGACTTTTCCCGGTTTGTCGATGCCTGCTGAATACGGTCGATCTTCGACCGGAGCTCAGAGGCGAGGACTTCAGCCTGTTCCTCCTCACCAAGCAATTCCCCCACAGTCACAATCCGCTTTAGCGCAGCCTCCGGCGTCCGTGCCGACGGCAGCGTCTCAATCTGAACACCGGCCCTGGCCAGGCGCTCCAGGTTTTCCTCCGGAGCAGCCTGCTCGGAGGTAATCAGCAGATCCGGCTTGAGGGCCAGCACTCCTTCAAAAGGCAATGCCCGCAGGTAGCCAATTTTGGGCAGGGACTCGGTCTGTTCCGGATACCCGCTGGTGGTGTCCACACCTACCAGCAACGACTCCAGGCCCAGTCGGTACACAATCTCGGTGATTGCTCCGTCAGCCGTCACAACCCGCGGCGAATCCCCCGCCTGGGGGGAAGACGCGAACGCAGTAGCCAACAGGAGGCACGCAAGAACCCTGAATATCATGACAAAGCCTCCAGGTTCGCCGCCTGCTCCCGCCAGAGTTCGGATTCGGGGATGCCGGGCTTGCGCTCGCCAAACACCGTCAACACAAGCTCACCGTCGGCATTGAAGGCCTCCACTGAAGTGATGATGCCATCTGCGGAGGGACGCCGGACCAGCCACCAACACCGGATCGATTCGGTATTGGCATGGAGGTTGAAACCGCTGTCCAGAACGTTCATCCAGGGACCGGTGCGGCGCAGATTGGACACCTTGCCCGTGAATATCTGCACGATGCCGGGATTGCCGACAAAGAACATGGCCGGGCACTGATTGTCCCGAAGCAGCTCCAGTAGCCGGTCCAGCACGTCGCCTTCGGTACGCTCAAGCTCGGCAGCCCATTCGCCTCTCAGGAGCTCCAGCGCCGTCAGCCGGTCAGTGCCGGCCCGTTTCAGAAGCGCACCGAAATGATGGACATCCTTGAGCTCCCGCCAACCTTCGCGAAGAACCTCGGTGTTGACCGATTCTGGCGCCACCCGTTCAGGAACGGGGCGCGCGCCCTGAGGCTTGAACGGCCTCAGCTCTTGATCGGCGAAGGAATGGGCCAGGCGCTCCCATGCGTCGCCATCGGTATCGGCAACCCGGTAGATCTTGTGGACCGCAGCGCCGTACTGATCAAAGAACTGCAGACTCTCCCTTAACCCCGAACGAACCTTTTCCTGCACCCGGTAGCCATAGGCCCAGTGTTTGAAAAAGACCCGGATATCAATCTCGCCAACAGCCAGCCCCATGGCCCCGGACCTGCCACTGGTGAAATCCTTGAAGGTGCCGGTAACCTCATGAACCACCTCGTTGTTACGGCTCAGAATCATGACCGGCCCGACGCCTTCAAGGGCCTTGAGAAGATCCCCGAAATTGTCCTTAAGAGGAATCAGTGCGTCGCCGCCACGCAGCCGAACCAGCTCCATCTCGCTGACGCCCAGCTTATCCGCCATCTGGCGGATCCTCATGTTTGGCTCTGCTTCTTGCAGTGTCCGCCAGCGCGCTGCCAGTGAATCGGTTGCCTTACCGTTTTCAATCGCTACCTCTTGCATGGGGTTACTCCTGCGCCTGCTGGGGTTCAACGGGCAACCAACGCACGGTAGGCTGGCCACTGGTTCCATTCTCATCGTAATAACCGACAATCTGCAGCGCCCAAATCGTCGATTCGGGATTATCGGCATCCGCCTTTATCAGGAAGGTCCGGAAGTTCGGCCAGATCTTGTGTTGATTGGTCAGGTTGTAGGCATACCAGGTGTTATCCGTAAATACTCCGCCGGTTGAGTCTGTGTTGTAGAGCTGGGGAACACCCGGATCGCTGTCATTGTCGGCAAGTTCGCTCCAGGTCATCGGGTCAGAGGCGCCGCCACTGCCGTTGCCGGATACCCCGCTGTTGGATTTCAGGTACCAGTCGCGACCCGAGAAGCCGACCTGGACATCCCAGACCTCGCTGGTTTCACAATCGACAACGGAAGCCGAGTCAAAATCGAAACATGCGTCGCCGCCGTCATAGCCTGCAGGCTCCGTGAACGAGATGGGTGTGGTACTGAATTGCGACGCGCCTGAAGCCTGCACGTCAAACTCGAAGGTGAAACCTTCGATGCCCTGGCCCTTGCGGGTAGGGAAATTGAAGTCGACAACCCGCACCCGAGCGTAGCTGTCGCCCTCGGCAGAGCGCACCAGGTAGCCCACATCCGCCTTTTCGGAGATGATCCCTGTAGCGGAATCGTATCGAGACCAGGCGTCGGTGCCCCCGAACGCGCTGGCGAATGCGTCTTCTTGCCAGCTTGCCGGTTCCTCAAGGATACCCAGCAAATGCTCCTCCTCGGAGTTGGCGGTCGCGTTGGTGAACACATTCGCGTCGGGATCACCGTTGCCGTCGTAGAAATCGTCCTGGGCAACGGCCAGAGCGCCGACAACGCGGCCACTTCCGGAGGCACCGCTGTTCACCTTGAAGTTCAAACGGTTGGCAGCGATGTGCCAGTCGTCGCCTTCTTCCACCATCTGTCCGGTTTCCAGATTCAGGTAGACCGTCTCTGTTGCCGCGGGCATCAACTGCTCGGAAAAACTGCTGAGATCAGTCGCATCGTCCTCTGCAATGGAGTTGTCACTGCCTCCGCCACAGGCCGTCAAAGCCAGGGCAGCCAGCACAATGGCCGGGGGTCTGGTATCGAAAAGATCCATGGATATCTCCTTCATATGGTTTTTTGGTGGTCAGGCATCATTCGCCAAAGGAAACCGTGAGCCCGGCGTAGAGGAAGCGCCCGGCGACTGGTCTGAAATCCTCACTGGCATTGGAAAAGTCGCGCTGCTCGTCGGTAATGTTGTCGGCACCGGCAAACAGTCGGAGCTGGTCAGAGAGCTGGTAGTTCAGCTTCAGGTCGGCCGCGGTATACCCCGGGGACTCTGTTCCTGCGGCAGCATCCACAAACTCCTCGCTCTGGTAGCGAAGCCGCGCGCCCCAGGACAGGCCGGGCAGCCAAAGTGGTCCGTCCAGCCCAAGACGCGCCTGGTGCCTCGGGCGACGATTAAGCTCATTGCCCGTTGCTACCTCTTCGGTTCGGGTGAGGGTATAGCCGGCGGTAAGGCGCCAGTGCTCGGAAGGTTCCCAGCCAGCCGTAGTTTCGAATCCCCAGGTCCTTGCCTCGGCCAGGTTTTCGTAGGAGAAAACCTGAACGCCGTCGTTCCGCGCCCGGGTAGCCTCAGCATCCGGCGAGGTCTGGATCAGTTGCTCGATGTCATTAAGGAAGGCGTTCACTTCCAGCCATACAGTCCTGTTCCAGGACAGCCCTCCCCCAAACTGGTAGCTGACGGATTCCTCCGGTTGTAGATCCGGCGTTCCCTGCACGATGTAGCCAAGCTGGCTGTGGTCAAAGGTGAAGTACCGTTCCTTAAGATTCGGCACCCGGTATCCGGCGCCAACGCCACCACGCAGGAAGCCCGTCAGTGAATCGGTTCGGATCAGGTCGTAGCGCACATTAATCTTGGGTGCTGTGTGGGTTCCGAAGTCGGAGTCATTCTGGAACCGGACGCCAGGCACCAGCTCAAGATGTTCAGTAGGCATCCAGGTGTCCTGAACCCAGGCTTCCTGGCTTTCACGCTGTCGACGAGGTTCCGCGCCGAGTTCGGAAGCGCCATCTTTGGTCTGCTCGAGCGTTTCACGGTTGAAATCGACGCCACCCTGCAGGTGGTGAGCGAGCCCCACCGGCTTGCCCAGATGTGCCGAAAAACGGGACAGCGTGGATTCGGCACGACGGTCATCAAAGACCC
>JAWWAT010000359.1:0-3987 GCA_033721635.1 Marinobacter sp.
AATTCCATCAGACGACAATAAAAAAGCCTCCGCAGAGGCTTCCAGACGCACTTAAGGTTTCACAATGATGTATAACAAAAATGCGATTCTCGGCGGCCTGCTGGCTCTTTCCGTGGCATCAGCGCCTGCGTGGGCGGCGGTCTCCGCCAGTGAAGCGGCCCGTCTGGGCCAGGAGTTGACACCCTTTGGCTCACCCAAGGCCGGCAACAGTGCCGGTACCATTCCAGCCTGGACCGGAGGGCTGACAGAGCCGCCTCCCGGCTATGAGGGCAGCGGGCAGCATCACATCAATCCGTTCCCGGATGATGAAGTCCTGTTTACCATCACCCCTGCCAACATGGACCAGTATGAGGAGTACCTCACGGACGGTGTGAAGGCAATGCTGGAAACCTACCCGACCACATTCCGGGTGCCCGTTTACCAGACCCGTCGTACCCACGCCGTTCCCGATTGGGTGGCTGAGAATACTCGCGAAAACGCGGTGAACGCAGAGATTGTTGGCCAGGGCGAAGGCCTGGATGGCGCGTTTGGGGGCTATCCTTTCCCGATTCTGCACGGCAATGACGAGCAGAAGGCGTGGCAGGCAGTCTGGAACCATCTCACCCGCTGGCGCGGCGTGAATGTAACCCGTCGCTCCAGTGAGGTGGCGGTCCAAACCAACGGTGACTATTCCCTGGTTACTTCCCAGCAGGAAGCCTTCTTCAATTTTTACAATCCGGAAGGTGGCGAAGAAGATCTGGATAACGTGATCTTCTACTACCTGTCGTTTACCCAATCTCCACCCCGCCTTGCAGGCGGTGCCATCCTGATTCATGAAACCCTGAACCAGATCATCAATCCGCGTAACGGCTGGGGCTACAACGCCGGTCAGCGCCGGGTGCGCCGGGCGCCAAACCTTGGTTATGATTCTCCGATCGCCGCGGCCGACAATCTGCGTACCGCTGATGATACGGACATCTTCAACGGGGCCCTGGATCGCTACAACTGGAACTATGAAGGCAAGCGGGAAATCTACATTCCCTACAATAATTACCGGATCGGCGAGAAGGGTACACCGTACGAGGAAATCCTTGGGATTTCCCACCTGAATCCTGACCTTACCCGTTGGGAGCTGCATCGGGTGCATGTCGTGGAAGCCACACTGAAAGATGGTGAGCGGCACATTTACGGCAAGCGCCGCTTCTATATCGACGAAGACAGCTGGAACACAGTTCTTCTGGATCAGTACGATGGCCGCGGCGAACTCTGGCGCGTGACTATGGGGCTTCCCAAAAATTATTATGAACTTCCGGGTGTGTGGACGGTTCTTGACGTCTATCATGACCTTCAGGCCCGTCGCTATCACGTACTCGGTCTGGACACAGAAGAGGCTAATACCCGCGTGTTCACCGACGATGTTCCGAACAGGCGCTACTTCTCGCCGGCGTCCCTGCGCCGCAGGAGTGTTCGCTAACGCGCTGTTGGCCGAGGGATGCGTCCCCGCCCACAGGAAGTGGCGACCCGACATACCGGCAACCGCAAGATTGCCGGTATGTTCACAGTTATATCCGGCTTTGCCGGTCAGAGACACAGTTCAATACAACATAATAGGCAATCTGAATGGCTAAAAGGTTGATGTGCAAGACTCTGGGCGCTGCCTGCCTTGGACTTTCCATGGTCTGGTCTGCCCCTGCAGCGTTTGCGCTTGCAGATATCATCGAAACCCCGGCCCGGCCGACGGACCTGGCTCCGGAAAATCTTCTCACCGATGCGACCCGCGTTGGCGATCGCATTGTGGCAGTGGGGGAGCGTGGCCATATCATCTACTCGGATGATGAAGGGAAGTCCTGGGTTCAAGGTGAGGTCCCCGTTTCTGTGACCCTGACAGCGATCGATTTTGGCTCAGAGACCCATGGCTGGGCCGTGGGGCACAGTGGTGTTGTCCTCCATACCACCGACGCCGGAGCCACCTGGACGCTTCAGATTGACGGGATCCGGGCCATGGAGCTCGCCATTGAGAGCCGGGAAGAGCAGATTGCCGCCATGGAAGAGCGCATTGAAGAAGCGCCCGAGGAGGAAAAAGAAGATCTCGAGTGGGCGTTGGATGACCTTTATTTTGCGCTTGAGAATATCCAAGCGGATATGGACATTGGTCCGGTCAACCCACTGCTGGACGTGTGGTTTGAGAACGAGAATCGCGGTTTTGTCGTAGGTGCTTATGGCATGTTCCTGCGCACCATGGACGGCGGCGAGACATGGACAGACTGGGCGCCGAGGATTGATAACCGGCAGAATTTCCACCTTAACGGCATAACGCGGATTACGGGCGGTGCCCTGGTCGTCGTGGGTGAGGCCGGTCAGATTCATGTCTCTGTAGACGGCGGAGAGACCTTTGAACGGCGCGAGGCACCTTATGAGGGCTCCCTGTTCGGTGTTATCGGTACGGGCCAGGTGAACGAGATACTCGCCTTCGGCCTTCGGGGCAACATGCTGTTCTCTTCGGATCTGGGTAAGAGCTGGCGGATGGTTCCCAACTCGGCAGAGGCCACACTCAACAACGGCGTCGTTTCTGAAGATGGCCGCATCACCCTGGTGGGAAACAGTGGTGCGGTACTGATGAGCACCAATGGTGCCGAAACCTTCCGCGACCATTTCCGCAGTGATCGCGAGGGCGTCATGAGCGCGGTACCCATTTCAGGAACAAATCTGCTGATTGTCGGCGAAGGTGGCGCAAAAATAACAGACGCCCGTGGAAGAAACCTTCAATAACGCCCTGATGTGGCAACTACCGAACGAACAATAGAGGGGCTTTTGAATGTCCAACCCTAAGCATGACAAGGGCGAGCACTACCTGACCACGCCCAAGGCCGAACCCTTTCTCGAAAGGCTGATCTTCAATAACCGGCCAATCATTCTTGTTATTTTTGCCGTGTTAACGCTGTTTCTCGGGTACAACGCCGTCAAGATTCAGCCAGACGCCAGTTTCGAGCGGATGATTCCGCTCGAGCATCCCTACATTGTGAATATGCTCGAGCACCGGGATGATCTGGAAAACCTGGGTAACTTCGTTCGTATCGCCGTCGAAGCAAAAGAGGGCGATATTTTCACCCAGGAATACATGGAGACCCTGAAACAGATTACCGATGAGGTTTTCTACCTTAACGGCGTGGATCGTTCCGGTCTCAAGTCTCTCTGGACTTCGAACGTGCGCTGGGTCGAGGTTACCGAGCAGGGCTTCCAGGGTGGTACGGTCATTCCGGACGGCTACGACGGCTCCCGGGAGAGTCTTGAGCAGCTTCGTCAGAACGTACTCCGTTCCAACGAAGTCGGGCGTCTGATCTCCGATAACTTCAAGTCAACCATCGTTTATGCGCCGCTGTACGAGAAGAACCCGGAAACCGGCGAGGCTCTGGACTACGGCGAGTTTTCCCGTCAGCTTGAAGAAAAAATCCGTGAAAAGTATGAAGAACAGAACCCGAACATAGACATTCACATCGTCGGTTTTGCCAAGAAGGTTGGTGATCTGATCGAAGGGATCGGTTCCATTGCCTGGTTTGCCGGAATTACCATCCTGCTGACCACGCTGCTGCTGTTCTGGTATTCCCGGGCGATTGCCGGGACCCTGGTCCCCGTCTTCACCTCTATCATTGCCGTCTTCCTGCAGTTGGGCACTCTAAGGTTGCTGGGCTACGGCCTTGATCCGTATTCTGTTCTGGTTCCCTTCCTGGTGTTCGCGATCGGTATCAGTCACGGTGTTCAGATTGTCAACGCCATGGCCGTGGAGGCTGCCAAGGGCTTTGACGCGGTGACTGCTGCACGTCTGGCATTCCGTGCTCTCTATATACCGGGCATGCTGGCGTTGATTTCAGACGCTTTCGGTTTCCTGACCCTCTTCTTTATCGAGATCGATGTTATTCGGGATCTGGCCATTGCGGCGGGTATCGGTGTGGCGTACGTGATCTTCACCAACCTTGTGTTGCACGTGCTGATCATGTCCTACGTCGGGAT
>JAWWAT010000360.1:0-3961 GCA_033721635.1 Marinobacter sp.
GGCTTGAGGCCAAACAAGCCATTATAGGCCGCAGGAATGCGGATGGAGCCGCCGCCGTCGTTGGCGCCCGCCATGGGTACGATGCCAGCTGCGACCGCAGCGCCGGAGCCACCGCTGGAGCCACCGGGGGTGAGTTCAGTATTCCAGGGATTACGGGTTGGGCCCCAGAGCTCAGATTCGGTAACCGCTTTCAGACCAAACTCCGGCGTGGCAGTTCGGCCGAGGAAAACCAGACCGCCGTCCCGGGCCCGGCGTACGAATTCCGAGTCCTGGGGCGCAATATTCTTTATCAATCCCCGGCTGCCATAGGTGCACGGGTGATCCGCCTGTTCCTGGGCGAGGTCCTTCAGCAGCAGAGGGACGCCGGCAAAAACCGCCTGCTCGGGGAACCGCTGGGCTGGCGCCTCGGAGAACTGTGGATAGCAAATCGCATTGAGCGTGCCGTTCACGCGGGTTGCCCGCTCCACGGCCGCCTCGCATACTTCCCTTGAAGTGACCTCGCGCCGACGGACAAGATCAGCGAGAGCAGTAGCATCGTAACGCAGGTATTCAGATTGCTTCATGGCAGGTTCCATTTGTTATTCTGTTCTGAGGAAGGTCACGGGTATAACGTCTATGGTCAGATTTCTCAAGAGCTTACGCCAGCTTGCCGTGATTTTCATCCTGACGGCATCGGTCGCTGCGAGCGCTCAGGAGACCCAGCCGGACTCCGGCGAGAGCAGCGAGTGGACCCGTGTTGTCCGTTCCTCGCCCTACTGGGTCAGTCAGGGGGTCTTCGAGAACATTCTCACCATCCGGCGCTGGGTGCTCAAAGAATCCGGCTATTGTTCCAGTGCGGATCGACATGTTCTCTATGACATGCGCGGCCGGTTTCTGGCCTGGATCAGTGATGGTGATGACCGTGAGGCCACCCAGCGCCTGCTGAATGCCACGCGACAATCGCTGTATGAGAATAACAAGGTGGAAGACTGGGTGCCTGGCGAGACGGGCCAGACCGGCTATCCGTTCGCCCTTTCCTGCGATCAACCTCATGTGAACGTGGATGAAGCCGTTGCCCGCTATCTTGGCACCCTCCCTGCGGACCGGATATGGGGCGCCTGGGACGACCTCATCTTTGCCACCAGTGGCGCGCCGGAAAGCCTGCACGACGCCTTGATCTATGTATACGAACACCGCAGCAACCAGAACCGCCTGACCCTGCCCCAGGCCTTGCCCCGATACCTTGCCGGCCAGATCCTGATTGAAAGTGGGGCGCAGGCGAGAGCCCATTCCCGGGCCAACGCCCGGGGCATCCTGCAGCTGTCACCTGCGGCCCTGTCCGACTGCGAAATTGCCCCCGACAATTACTGGCACCGACTCGCACAAATCGACTGCGCGCTGCGATTGATGAACCAGAATGCCCGCAATCTGGCACCGGTTTTCCAGCAACGGTTCGGCCATCTGCCCGAGGCCAAAAAGGACCGATTGTTCACCCTGTTGCTGGTTCAGGCGTATCATGGCGGCGCCGGACGGGTTCAGGCGCTGTTAGACGATCCAGTGCTGTCGCAGCCAGCGGAGTATTTTGCCGCCAACCATGAACGCTTTACCGCCGGCGATATTGCCTTCGGTCTGATATTTCACAACCTTGGGCGGGACCGTCTCGGTCTTGCCTCGCTCTACTATGTGGCCGACGTTCAGCTGGCAACCGAGGCCCTGTGTCGCACGGCCAAACTGACATCAACGGAATTCTGTGAATGGAAGTACTCCACCAACTGATACCCGAAAGCCTGAGCCTCCCAGTCGCCGTTTTCCTGCTTGCCAGTTCCACCGTCACCTCGATGATCACCGCCAGCCTCGGAGCCGGTGGTGGCGTTCTGCTCCTGGTCTTGATGGCCAGCTGGATGCCGCCCGCAGCCATTATTCCAGTTCACGGCATGATCCAGTTGGGTTCCAATGTTGGCCGGGCGGCACTGACCTGGCGGCATGTTGACTGGCGGGTCATTGCGGCATTTCTGCCCGGCGTGATCGCAGGCGCGGCGTTGGGGGCCTGGTTACTGATCAATCTTCCCGCCCACATCTGGCAGCTGACCATCGCCCTATTCGTTCTCTATCTTTGCTGGGGGCCGGCACTACCAAAAGGCGCGCTCGGGGCTCCGGGTGTGTTTCTGGCGTCGGTTTTAACGAGTTTTGTCAGCTTGTTCGTGGGCGCCACCGGGCCGTTGGTTGCCGCATTCATCAAGCAGATTCATACCGACCGGTTCAGAACCGTGGCCACGTTTGCCACTGCCATGACACTGCAGCATGCCCCCAAGGCATTGGTGTTCGGAGCCGCCGGGTTCATGTTCTTTGAGTGGCTGCCGTTCATCCTTGCCATGATTGGCTGTGGCTTTGCAGGCACCTGGCTTGGTCTTCATGTGCTCCGTTCCCTGAGCAACAGCAAGTTCACGTTGATCTTCAATATCGTGCTGACAGCGCTGGCCATTCGCCTGCTCTGGCAGGCCAGCCTCTCAGCCGGCTGGTGGTGAAGGCACTACCACAACCCTGTTACGTCCCCGGGATTTGGCGATGTAACTACCCTCATCCGCCCGGGCCATGACCTCTCTGGGGCCGCTGTCCTCCGGTGTCAGCTCCGTCAGGCCAATACTCGTGGTGACACCGAACGAGCGGCCATCATGTTCAATGCGAAGCGCCTCAACATCGGCGCGGATCCGTTCCGCCAGTGCCTCGGCCCTGGCCATACCACAGGCGGGCAGAATGATGCCGAACTCATCACCGCCCAACCTGGCCACGGTATCGGACTGCCGAACCGATTCCCTGAACAATTCCGCGAGCCGTTTGAGCAGATCGTCGCCGAGCAGATGCCCGCCTTCATCGTTTACCGGTTTGAAGTAGTCGAGATCAATTAGCATCAATACCGAACGGACTTCCTGGCGCCCGGCCTCGCCCAGGCAACGAACCAGCGAAGCGTTGAAAGCTCGTCGATTCTGCAAATGGGTCAGGCTGTCGTGGGTCGCTTCCCAGGACAGCCGTTCCTCCTGGCGACGGCGATCGCTGTCGTCCCTCAGCACGAACACCAGACGCTCATCCTCTCGCCCCTGGCGAATGTGCAGCATGGTGAGATCAATGGGGAAGGGAACGCCCATGGAGTTCCGCAGGGTAACGTAAAGACTGTCCAGGTCCTCTCCGGACAGAAACTCCTGCCCGGTCAACTCGCGCTCTTCCGTTTCAATGGTGACCAGCTGGAAAAAGTTCCTGAGTACGCATTCACCCTCAGTCCCAAGCAGCCGACAGGCAGCGTCATTGGCAAACCGGATGACACCCTCGACGTCCACCATCAGAACCCCTTCCTGAAGGACGCCCAGTATCGTCTCTGCCCGTTGCTGCTCCGTCCTTAGCGCCTCTTCCACTTCCAGCTCATGGGATATATCGCGGACCACCGTGATGGTGCCCAAGGCTTTCTCCGAGGTCTGGATTGCTGCGGTCATGACATCCGCCCAGATCACCCGGTCCGGAGCAGGCGATTCCAGTCTTAACCGCCCCCGGAAAATGCTCTGGTTCCTGATCGCGTCTTTCCAGCCCGCAATCGCTCCCGGTCGGTCCGACCCATGTATGCGATTGGTCAGGTAATCAGAGGTAAGTTCTTCCGCCGGTCTGCCGACGATCGCCTCGAAGGCCGGGTTGGCAAATTCGATTCGGCCAAGGATATCGGTTTGAACAATGCCGATGGGCGCACTTTGGGTCAGGGATCGGAAAAACGCCTCTCTTTCCGCCAGAGACACCAGCACTTCGTCCCGCTCATCGGTCACGGTATTGAAGATCTCTGCGACCCGGCGAATTTCCTTGCCTCCGGAGACATCAACGGGGTCAGAACGCATACCCAGATGGCGCTCACGAATCTGGATACCCAATGTTTTAAGGGGCGCCATCAATCGACGGAAACGCCACAGCGCCAGGGGCGCAATCAACAGGATGACCAGCAGCA